>JAUYME010000040.1 GCA_030699515.1 bacterium | reverse complement strand
ACGTTTTACAAAGAACCAGCTTCACACATAAATCTGGTCAATTGTTTCACGTTTTACAAATTATTCACAGCATTTTGACTAAAATGTTTCACAAATTGTTTCACACCTTGTGTGTGAAACACCCGTTTATACATAGATTGTGCGACATATTAGAATATGTTGCACAATCTATAGTGACATTCTTGCGACATGCAAGGCATGTTGCAAAATGATTAGCTGCGTAACACTTATAGCATAAGTGTTACGCAATATAAAATATGTTCTTACGCCAGGAGAATCCTGTTGTAAAACATTCAGTTTCGCGACTACTTGGAAAGTGGTCGCACAATTTATTACGGCATAAAAATATCATCTCGAAATAACGGCAAACCCTCCAGATATGCGCACCGCAACAAAGATAATAATCGATTTCAAGTTTTTGGCAAAAATTTTCATACGAAAAGCAAGTATGGCAAATTGTATAAATCAGCCAATAAAAAGTCGGGCCGTCATGTGGATAAAGTCATAGCAGGGGAGTATTGACAACATTTCCACACTATGTATACTATACTAGTACGATATACATAAGCGTTATGAGAAACCCTCAAGCAAAAATTGGCAGCAAAGAACGCGAAGAATTAGTGAGCTTTATTTTAAATCATTCTAAAAGTAGAAATGAGGTTGAATTTCTTCTTCGCGACCTATTTACTCTAAACGAAGTAAATGAATTAGTTGCAAGGCTACAGATTGTTAAAATGCTAAAGCAGGGGATGAGCCATTCTGAAATTAGCCATAAGCTTCACACAACCCGCGTAACGATTTCCCGCGGTGCAAAAGCGCTAAACAAATCCAAGGGCGCATTTTCAAAACTTTAATCTTAAAATGAAAATTTCAATTTCAAAAAATCTTGTCTGGTGGCTACAACCCGTTCAATGAGCGAGTTGTGTTTAGTTTTTTTATAAAGTAACCACCACCCGCTCATTGAGCGGGTGTTTTCTTTCCCAGCTCATACGAGCGCAAACCGAGGAGGAAGTATTATGGGTACCAAATTTGACGCAATCATTCAGCTCTACAACGCGTTGCCCCAGACTAAGGGCGATCCGTTTCGCATCATCGCCTACAACATTGCCCGTGCCAAGCTACAACAGGCTGTGGCTGGGCTAGGCGACAAGGAGCGCAATGCCTTCATCGCAACGCATGGAAGCCTTGCAGAGTGGACGCTCACTGTTGCTACCGCAAGACTTCCCGTACGCGGGTGGTGACATGCTCAAAGTCGCACGCCCCCTGCCGGCGCCGCAAGCGTTGGCAGGGGAGAATACTTTTTAGGAAGATCATTATCTAAATAGCTTGAGCGCCAGGTACCGTGTGATACCTGGCGCTCGCGCGTTCGGTCGCTCTGGCCGCTAGGTCAGAGCGATGGGGATGGGTCGTCTCTGGACAGTGTCCTCATCACAGCAATGCCAGTGACGAATCTTCTGCTCGCCGAGCTGCCAGCAGAGGTAGACGATCTGGCCATCCACCTCGCCGTAGAAGTCGATCGTGCCCGTCTTGTAGTTCTTGACGGTGCCACCCAGCTCCTCGACCTCTTCGGTTAGCCTGCGAAACCTGTCCACAAGCTTCTCGGCGACCTGGCCGCATCGAAGCACCCTCTGCACGTAGGTCGCGTCGTTCTCGGCCCGTGCCTTGGCCATTTCGAAGGCCATGAGCGCCCTGGTGAGCATCGCGGAGGTAGCTACGATGTCCCCGGCGATGCGCGAGATCAGGGGAATCATCCTGCTGACCTCGTCGCGATCGAAGATTTTACCCTTCATCGCGCAAACTCCCATTCCCTCCTGTCAGCCAAGAGTTGCTCCGTCTCTCCCTTTAAGAGGCGGCGAATAAATACTTTTAGCAATATTCATTCATCGCCCCACAAAAATCCCTCCTTGGCCGAGGAGGGTCTTAGTTGATTCTTTTCTTTATTTATCTAGAAAATATTTATCAACTAAAACCCTCCGCCCTTAATCAAGGTTGAAACGCCCATATAGTTAATAAATGACTTTCTAAATTCCATACTTAAAGTATAACGAATAAATTAGAAAATTTACAACAAATTGTGGAAAGGTGCGCGCTGAGGGATTTGAACCCCCGGCCTTCTCGGTGTAAACGAGCTGCTCTACCCCTGAGCTAAGCGCGCATGAACTAAATTAAAACAAAACTCTTGAAAAAGGGCAACAGGGACGTGATATACGATCACAAATCAGATTTAGAAGTTAAAAAATTAGATGATTTCAAAGTTATTTCGCCGAGGTGAACATGGATGAATGTTCATTGAGAAGAAAGAACAAAGAAATCAGCCATTTTTTATTTTGTAAAATGATTTTGTTCGTATATCACGTCCCTTATCCCTTTCTCCCGTGAGCTCGCAACGCGAGCTCACGGGTTATGCGTGCCCGCCTTCTTTTGAGCCTGCAGCCTCAGCGCCAGTTGCCTTGCGCAAATTCTGCAAGTCACAAAAGGAAGGTCTTGTGCTCTGGCAAGAACCCAGGAATCCTTCCAATGCCAATCCTCCGGAGGGCCTTCCGGAGGAAAGTATCTTTCGTCTTCCTTCTTGCCTTGGCAAAGAGCAGGGCCGCGCCAAGTCAATGCGGAATGTGTGGCGCGCTCAAGATACATCGCTTCCTCCAGGAAACAGACTGCCAGTATAGAAGCAAGTGCACAAAAAAATCAAATGAATAGGCGGATTTTGCAATTTGGAATTTGTTTATTGATGTTTGATTATTCTGCATAAAAAATAAACCCTACAGGGTCTATTTTTTATGCAGTTGTGCGCCCGCCTGGGATCGAACCAGGGACCATTCGTGTATAAGACGAACGCTCTACCACTGAGCTACAGGCGCTTTATGCTGAGCAAGGTCAAAGTGCAATAGCCAAATCTTACCCGCAAGCTTCAAACTTTTCAACAAAGCTATTGCCTATTGCCTACTCCCTATTGCCTGCCATTACCCTACCGGTAATGGCTTATACCTAAAGCTCTTCATTACCGCATCAAAGTCTTCTTGTTCCAAAACCTCCTTTTCCATTAGAATTTCAGCTATCGCCTCAAGCGCTTTCTTTCTTTTTGTGATTATGTTTTTTGCCAACTTATAGGCCTCTTTGAGAAAACTGGATACTTCACTATCAACTTCTCCGGCAACTTTCTCACTGTGATCTCTCCCACTTGCCATATCTCTACCCAAAAATATTGACTCACTGTTCTCTCCAAGAGAAATGGGGCCAAGCTTGCTCATCCCAAACTTGGTAACAATTTTCCTACTCAACTCTGTAGCTTTTTCCAAATCATTACTTGCTCCCGTTGTAATATCGTTAAAGGTGAGCTCCTCTGCCACATATCCGCCCATCATCACAGCCAGCATTGCCTTAAACTGAGACTTGCTTCTTAGCCTATTCTCTTCGCTTGGAAGATTTAGAGTGTATCCACCGGCCCGGCCCCTACTTACAATAGAAACCTTGTGCACCGGATCTGCATCTTTAAGGCTGGTCGCCACCAAAGCATGCCCTGCCTCGTGAAATGCGGTAATTTCTTTTTCTTTATCGGTAATAATTCTTCCTTTTTTCTCCGGGCCAAGCATTACTTTCTCCACACTGTCAAAAATATCTTGTTGACTAACGGTTGTCTTCCCATGTCTAGTCGCAAAAATTGCCGCTTCATTTAATAAATTTTCCAAATCCGCACCGGAAAAACCGGGTGTTCTGGCTGAAATTCGCCTAAAGTCCACCCCTTCTTCCATTGGCTTGTTCTTTGCGTGAAGCTTAAGAATTGCCTCCCTTTCCTTTACGTCCGGCAAATCAATAAATACACGTCTATCAAATCTTCCCGGCCTTAGAAGCGCCTGATCTAAAATATCCGGCCTGTTTGTCGCTGCTAAAACTATTACCTTGCTTTCTCTATCAAATCCGTCCATTTCAACCAAAATTTGGTTTAATGTTTGCTCGCGCTCGTCATGCCCACCGCCCATACCGGCACCACGCTGGCGCCCAACTGCATCAATTTCGTCAATAAACAAAATTGCCGGAGCACTTCTTTTGGCTGTTGTAAATGCATCTCTAATTCTGCTTGCTCCAACACCCACAAACATTTCAACGAATTCACTCGCACTGACATGAAAGAAGGGGACTCCGCTTTCTCCTGCTACCGCACGAGCTAAAAGAGTCTTTCCACTTCCCGGTGCACCCATCAAAAGCACACCACGTGGAATTTTTGCCCCCATCTTAATAAATTTAGCCGGCTCTTTTAGAAAATCCACTATTTCCAGTAACTCCTGCTTTTCCTCAATTAAACCTGCAACATCTTCAAAGGTAGTACGCTTGTCTTTGCTATTACCCGCCATCCTAATGCTGCTCTTGCCAAAATTCATTACCTGATTAGCTCCTCCTTTGGCATTTCTAAAAATAAGCCAGAAAAAGAGGATTAATATTATCAGCGGCAAAAGGGTTGGAATTAAAATACCGGCAAAAAATCTGGCCCCGCTTTGTTCTTCTACGCTTATATCAACACTTGAAAGCTGTTCTGCGCTCACTCCATAGTTCTTTAAGGTTTCACTAAGCCCGGCCTCAAATTCTTTCTTGGCCACTGCGCCCTCACCTCCGGCCAGTTCAATTTCTAAATCATTTCCATTTATCACAATAGAGGCCACCTCGCCCTCTTGAATCCTCTGCGCCAATTCATTCAAACTAAGATTTTCCGTCTCTGAAGAAGCTGAAAAAAAGTAGGAGAAAAATACCGTTACTAAGATCAGGGTTATGACAGTCCAAAAAATATTCTTTGTTAAATTTTTCATTTATCTCGTTTAAGCTATAAATCAATAAGTTAGACCATTATAAATTACTTTGGTCTTCGAGGCTAGTTTTATAGCCCTAAGTATAAATAACGAAAGAGCGAGGCAAATTTTGCCTCGCTCACTTTGGGTGCTTCGTGCACACCCCACCCTGCTCTGAGTTATGAAACTGTGTCCGAACTATTTCTTCCAGATTTTAGAGCGAACCCGGATCTTTAGAAAATGAGCAATACCTAAAAGGTCTGGTCATTTTATAAAGTCTGGGGGCTAGTTAAAATCTGCGAGAAAGAGTCGGATAAGCTATTCAAGTCACAGTTGCATAACTCAGAGCCCACCCTAGCTAAACAACTACTCCTCACTTAGTAGTTGTTTAGCTAACTCGCTCATATCAATGAAAAATTGATAGCCGGATGCAAGCCTCATTCTAACTTGCTCAACCAAGCCAAGTATCTGAACGCTTACATCAAGCTCTGCATCCAAATCTTCGCCTTCCTCATTACTGCTTGATTCTCCGTCAGCTTCGCTCTCATTAATAGCTTCGCTATCATCTAACTTTTCTTCAGGTGTGGAAGTACCATTATCCTCTTCCTCTGATTCCAGTCCTTCGCCCTCTTCAGCATTTAAACTTTCCCCGCTTTCCGCCTGCTCGCCAGGGAAAAACAACTCACGATAATTTTCCTCAAATAAGTTCTGTGCTTCTTCATGCAAATTGCCGGCCTGGCCAATCTCCAGCTGTGCTCGCGCAAACAAAACTCTCAACTGTAAACTTCCAAGCTCTCCAAAGTTTTCCTTGAATTTATTCAAATCTTTGTCAATTTTACCCGCTCTTTCCTCTGCAAGCTCTATAAAACTTGAAGATTTATCCAAGAGAATTAAATCAAAGAGTGCTTTATTCTTTAAATCGTAGCCTCCTTCTCGCCAATCCTTAAACTCCGATGCCAAGGCCTTAATATCTTCTAAGCGAGAATCGTGCTCTATCAGCCTCAAATCAAAATCGTTAACTGTTTGCTCTGCTATGTTTAAATGCTTGGCTAGTGCCTTGTAAAAATCCCAAAACTCATCACCAAAACCTATATTCACTGCCTCCAATTTTTCTGACAGCTCTTTGATTTCTGCCCTAGTGAATAAAACAATTTTTTGAAATGTCTCTACCCGCTTTGCAAGCTCTGATTTTTCTTCGTTGCTTAACTCGGCAATGCTTGCATCCAGCTCACTCTCCGCTTTTTGCAAATCTTCACTTTGAGCAAGCGTTTGGGCAAACACTAAAGAGGCTGACACAACCCAAACCGAAACTATTGCTGTACTAAATAGAAGAAACTTTTTCATTATTCGCTTGCAATCTCATCCAGCGCAGAAGCAACTTTTGCCGCAGACTCGCTAAAGTAGCTGGCTTCCTGAACATGAATTTGAAAATCTTCATCACTTGCCTCAACGTTTAAATCTTCCCCGCTCAAAGAAGCAACTGATGTATTAGGCCCGGAAGGAACGTTGGAAGAATTGACACTCATAAAAACTATAAAGACCGCTAACGCTAATCCTGCTACGCTGTAGCTGATTTTAGAGCTAAAAATGGAAATTAGTCCCGAGCTCTGATTTGCAGCAGTAATCTCTTGGAAAGAACGCTCAAAATAAGCATTGTCTGCCTTAATGCTTCTCATCTTTCTTAGCTGTTCTTCAATAAATTTCTCCATCTTGATTGTTTGTTTTGCTATACCCTACATCCTATTTCCTATGTCCTCTCTTGAAGTAATTCCTTTAACCTATTTAGGGCTCTGTGCTGAATAATCCTTATTGCGCCTTCTTTTTTGCCTAAGATTCGCGCAATTTCAGCCACCTCCATATCCTCAACAAACTTTAGTATCAAAACATCTTGCTGATCGCTTGAAAGCTGGCTTAGCTTATCCTTCACCCTTTCAAAGTCCATCAAATTGTCGATGCTTTCTTCCACATCATCAACAATCTTTACAAACTCGTCGCTGACATTTTCTATATCACTGTCGCTTTTCTTAGTGCGATAGTGATCAATCACTTTATTGCGAGCTATGCGATAAAGCCAGCTGGAAAAAGGAAATCCCTTTTCTTTATAAGAGGGGAGATTCTTCCAGGCCTTTAAAAAGACCTCGTGCGTAATATCTTCAGCTTCATGGCGAAAAGAAACCTTTGCCGCCACAAATCTGTAAATCGCCGGATGATAATGGCCATAAACTTGACCGAAAGCATCCCTATCTCCTTTTTTTGCAGAGCTAATCAATATCTGCTCATCCTCTAACATATACAACGATAAAATTTCAAAGCTGTTACACTAGACAATAAAAAGCTTTTCTTGTCCAGACAAGCATACACCAAACACACTGTTAACTTTTCTTTCCATTATCTTATTTTAACAAACATAGAGTGAGCGGGTGAGCGGAATCGAACCGCCGTCTACTGCTTGGAAGGCAGTTATAATAGCCACTATACGACACCCGCAGTATTAAGCCATGAGTTACCCAAGTCTAGTCTCTCCAATAAACTTTTTCAAGCTTCAGTTCTTGATTTTTGTACAAAGAAAATGTAATCATTAATGGCCAATACCCACTTACCTATATGGAAAAACAAGAATTGTCTAAGAAATCAAAAATTCGCATTGCAGTATTTACAGCGCTGGGCCTTATTGTTTTGCTATTTCTTTTCTTTTCCTTAAACAATGTAGATATCCCTGAAGAGTTTAAAATAGCCAGAGAAAACGCAGCAGAGGCCAGCGAAGAAATTTCCAAGATATTAAACGACTCTGTAGAAAACTTAGGCCTCATTGCCCGATATGAAAGAGAGGAGAATATTAGCGATGCGCGCAACCTGGCCCAGGAAGAAATTAATAAGGCGGATGCAAGAAACCAAGCTGCTCTAAATCTTGCTACAACCGTACAACAAATGGCTCAATCTGCTCAAGCCATAGAATCTGAAACAGCAAAGCAAAAAGTAGTGGAAGCTGCCAGCTACCAAGTTACAGCAATTACCCACATACTGCGCTACAATTCTCTTCTAACAAGGCTTCTGCAAGAAATAGAAGCAAAGCTTCAACCAAGATCCACCGGAACAGATCAGCGCATTGACGAGCTGCTTGCAGAGCTCAACGAAGAAGCGGAAGAGATCAATATTCTCAACCAAAACTTTAACCAAGCGCTAAAAGAATTTGATTCTATTGTAGGATTTCATTACAATAGTTAGGTTTTCAACCACGCATGCTATTGCGGGCTTGCCCGCCGTAGCTTTGCGCCCGCCCAAGGCGGGTAAAAAGGCGGGCCGTCGTATAACGGTAGTATTCGCGCTTTGGGAGCGCGCGGCCCGGGTTCAATTCCCGGCGGCCCGACATATTCAGTCCCTGTAGTTTAATGGATAAAACGATTCCCTTCTAAGGAATAAATCGGGGTTCGATTCCCTGCAGGGACACAGCTCAAGCAAAAATGCTCGCATATCCGCGAGCATTTTTGCTTGAGTAGTCTTTCAATCCCCCCAGGATTTCTTCAGTTGTGCTTCTTATTTTTCAGTCGCAGCCTCTTATTTTACTCTTACTTTTTCTTTTCTTTTTCTGCTAAATCCTTTTGCGCTTCCTCAGCCAAAGCATCATCTATGTCGCAAACTCCCGATACGCAGGCAAACTCTTTAGCGCCGCTGGTATTGTCCTCCTGTTCGTAAAAGGAAAGTTTGGAGAAATCTATATTATTAATCTCTTTTATCCGCTTTTCGTAGTCTTCCTTTGTTATCTCTTCATAAGGAGCCAGCTGATAAACATGCTCGGTCCTTGGCAGGAAGGAAAGCCCTCCGACAATTTCCCAATTGTCGTAAACAAAGTTTCCTACTTCCAACCACTCGTCAGGGCCTACATAAATTGTTACGGAAGGATTGTGCTCAACATAATGCTGCTTAAGCCGCTTCCATTCATGAAGCAACTCTAAAGCAGAAACGTCTTCTTTAAATATTGCTCCCTTGGGCGACTTTACGGGAAACTCCAAAACCATAACCGTTGAGCTTGTATTCGAGTAGCCCACTTCCGGAAAATCCGGAACGCCCTGATCTTGGGCTAGTCTGTACAAAGGATCATTCTTTCCGATGCGCACCCTGCGAATAAAATAAGGCGCAAACCATGGATGCATTCCGCTCCCAACTCCCAAAAGCTGTCCGCTGTTCCCGTGAGGCTTAATAGTGGTTATACAAGTTGATTCATTTATGCCAAATTTCTCCGCATACCTTTTGTTAATCTTTATTGATTCTTCTTTCAATTCCTCTAGAACCTTATCGTCTCTAATTGTTTTGTTGTCGTAATAACCGGTGATTGAAACCCCAAGCAACGCTTCCTTCTCGCAATTTTGCTTCCACTCTTTGGATAGGTAGCCAAACTTAGTTAAAGTTGCCTGATAAGTTCCAAGCATTGTAGCCAGTCTTACTTTTCTCTTTAAGTCCTCAAGCTTATCTTCCGGTCTAACCACAATAGAAGTTAAGTTGCAAAACTGTTTACTTTGCAGGGTAATCTCCCCGCAAGGATTAGTGCCCACCTGTGATTTATTTTTAAGAATTTCCCAGCGTCTTTTAGGAACTTGCTTTTCAAGTCCTCCTCTGTTAAAAATTCCTCTCTCCCCGGTTTGGCTCTTGATTAAAGAAAGCCACTCATCTAAGAATGTATCTGCACTTGGTTTTTCCTCATAAACAGCACTGTTGTTTGCCATGCTCCTTTGTCCGTTCTCATTCCAAAACTGCCCTTTTTTGGATTCTCTCATGGCAACGTCATCTATATCTGAAAGGGAAATTAAAGCACTTCTTCTTACTCCTCCTGCCACAACGATAAGTCCAATCTGACAAATAATGTCGTGCAAATCTATGTTTCTAAGCCGCTTGCCTTGTCTTGCGAGCAATTTTCCCTTTGCGAAATTCATTAAATCAACCAGAGGTTGAGGGCCGCTTGCGGTTCCTCCCGCAGTCTGAAGCCTTGCTCCGGCTGGCCTTACTTTTGAGTAATCAAATTCCAGGTCTTTACCTTTTTCCCAAGCTTTCAAGCCGTAAACAAATGCATTTGCCCAACCCTCTTTGCTATCCTCAATTACATAAGTAGGCAACTTCTTTCCGGTCTGCTTTAGAATTTGGGGAAATTTTTGAACATTTTCACTTTCAACAGAAAATCCAAGCCCTGCTCCGCACATGAGAATGTACATTATCTCTCCAAGATCCTGCCACTTTGTCGGAGCAACATAAGAGCAATTGTAGGCCCAAACGTTGCTTTCTCTGCAAGCTTTGCCGCTGGACCAAAGAAGACGCATAGAAGGGCAAACCTCTTGAGTTAAGATTCCCTCTCTTAGCTCACTGTATTCTTTCTTAGACAAATTATTCCCAATATTTTCCTCCATGAAATCCATAAACCTGTCTATGCTTTCAATCCAAGTTTCTCGGCGTCCAAGCTCGGGCCTCCATTTGGAATATGTGCGATAAAAAATAAACTCGGCATAAGGAGATTTAAAATACTTTGAACTTTCTTCAACCGCTTTTCTTAGCTCTTCCGGAACACTGCCATGCTTTTTTCTTTCCTTGGCTCTTTCTTGCCTGTAAATAATGTAAGCTTTGGCAGTAGTGGCAAAATCATGGTGAATTAATTGCTCTTCCACCAAGTCTTGAACCAGCTCAACGGTTGGAATGAAGTCGGTGCTTCGCGCGGCGCGCTTCAGATGAAGCAAATCTTTAAAAACAGTTGCAGAAATATCCTTTGCCTGCTTATCACTGCCTTCTTTTGTGGCACTAAAAGCCTTTATAACCGCAGCATCAATTTTTTCAATATTAAAATCAACTAACTCTCCGTTTCGGCGATAGATTTTTGTAATCTGGTCGAAGTCGCTCTTCTTTAGTGTGCTGCGGCTGGTCATATTTTTACTCTAAATGACGAAACTCCAGTCAAACTATTTCTTGCCAGATTTTAGAGCGAATCCAGATCTTTAAAAAATTAGTAATACCCAAAGGGTCTGGTAATTTTTTAAAGTCTGGAGGCTAGTTAAAATCTACAAGAAAGAGTTGGCTGAGCGAAGCGCGAGTTTCTTTGTTTAGAGTCTACTAAGCAGACTATTAAGTTTTTAAAATTTGCTGAAAATAAAAGAGAAGTGTGGCTTCATCTGCTTGAAGCTCTTCTCCTCTCTTGTGACTAATTCTACCGCGCCCCACAGAGGGCCTGTCAATATACTTTTACCCTAAAATTCCGACACATTGTGGATAGCTTGCCAAATTTTATGCGCACGCAAAAAAACTTTGAAAAAATTCAAAAATTTCAAGCGTTTTTTTGTTTAAAAATTTTTTACTTGCTTTTTAAAACTTGCCAAACTACAATAATCGGGTCAAAGTTTCATTCTTTGAACGCCGCGGTAGCTCAGTGGTAGAGCGCGGCCCTGAAGAGGCCGGCGTCGGGTGTTCAATTCACCCCCGCGGCACCATTCTCGCAAAAAAGAAACACTAGGTGTTTCTTTTTTGCGAGAATCAACAAACATCAACTTCCAATATCCAAAAGGCCTTTCCTTTTTCTTCTATAACCTACTTGCCCTGAGTGCAATCGAAGGGTAACCTATAACCTATCACCTCTCCTAAAGATGGTGCCTGTAGCTTAATGGTAAAGCTCTCCCCTGTGGCGGGAGCGACGCCGGTCCGATTCCGGTCAGGCACCCAAAAGAAAACCATCTCCTCACCGTCTAAATATTCAAAGGCGTTACAAATTAAGTAATAAACAAAAGCAACAAAATGGATATTTTAATCAATTGGCTTCTTTCCACGGTTGTAATTTTAGTTGGAGCCTACATTATCCCGGGCGTAGTGGTAAGCAGTTTCGTCGCCGCTCTTTTTGCCGCCCTAGTTATTGGAATAATCAACGCATTTATCAGACCCATAATTCTTCTCTTAACTTTGCCCATAAATATTCTCACCTTGGGATTATTTACCCTGGTAATTAACGCGCTTTTGATAATGCTGGCAGCTGCCATTGCCCCGGGTTTTTCCGTAGATGGTTTTCTTGCCGCACTGCTATTCAGTATTGCCCTCTTTATCCTGAACATTATTGTTGAAGCTTTATTTAAGAAATAAAAAATCTCAGACATTGGACGCCTGCCCGCTTGCCTGCCTCTGGCATGGCCTCTGGAGGGGCCGTCTAATGTCTGAGATTTTTGCCTCTTCCCAAACACTATTGACCTTGCATATATAGCTACCTATACTTTCGGGAAAGATTTAGCTTTAGCGTTTCTAAAAGTCTAGAAATCTATAACTCTAAAAGTCTAGAAAATGAAAAAACGAAATATCATTCTTTACGTTGGCAAAATTATGGACAGCGCTGTTGAGTCCATGCGCAAATACGAAAAACGAACAAAGCAAAAACTGCGCATTGCGGTTATTCGTGACAGTAAAGAAAAGCTTAGCGAAAAAATGCGCGAGAAACTGGAAGAGCAGAAGATCATCATTATCCGCGCCGATCTAAACAATCCTTATAAAATCACCAAAGCTCTTCTACCTTACGAAGACGAACTTTTAGCTGTTACTTGCAGGGGCGACATGGATATTCCAAACATGGCGCGTATTGTTCCCCACCTGCCCTATCTAAGAACTCCAACCAAAGATTCTTTGCTTTGGGCGGTAGATAAAATAATGATGCGCCGGCGCTTTACCTCCTACGATAGAAAAATTACCCCTAAGTATACTCTCGTTACAGACACTAAAAAGAAGAGCCTTCAAAAAATTAGCAGTAAGGTTAGCTTCCCATTAGTTCTTAAGCCGGCTGACCTTGGAGCCAGTCTTTTGGTTAGCATTTGTTATCACGAAGATGAACTTTTGGATAACTTGAAAAAGATCTTTAAAAAGATTAAAAAAATCTACAAACAAGAAGGGCGTAAAATGGAACCGCGCGTTTTAGTGGAGCAATTTATGGAAGGGGATATGTATTCAATTGATGGCTACGTTAATTCCAGAGGAAAAATTTATTGGTGCCCCCCATGCCACATTAAAACCGGAAAAGCCGTTGGTTTTGATGACTTTTTTGGCTACCAGCAATTAACACCTACCTTACTCAAACCAAAGTCTGTAAAAAAACTGGAAGAAGTTGCACAGAAAGCCACCCACGCTATCGGGCTAAGAAGCACGACCGTGCACATAGAGTTTATTAGAACCGAGGACGGCTTTAAGGTTATTGAAATTGGACCTCGCGTTGGCGGTTTTCGCCACGAAATGTATCAAATGTCTTTTGGCATAGACCACTCACTTAATGATGTGCTCATCCGAATTCCCAAAACTCCCAAAGTGCCAAAAAGAGTTCGCGGCTACACTGCCGCCCTAAAGCTATTTGCAAAAAAAGAGGGCCGGCTTAGCAAGCTGAAAGGAATTAAGCGCATTGCCAAACTAAAGTCTTTCAAAAGCGCCAAGGTAAACAAAAAAATTGGCGACCTTTGCCGCTTTGCAAAAAACGGGGGCAAGAGCGTTGTAAATGTAATCTTGTTTAACAGAAATAGATCTAAACTGCTTGCCGACATACGTCGCTTAGAACAAACGGTAGAAATTGACACGAAACCAAAGAGAAAATTAACCGAAAGAAAATTTAGAAAAAGAATTAAGGGGGAAATTACCAAGAAAAAAACTAAAAAAACTTAAAAAATCTGAAAACTTCTGTTACAATACCCCTACACCCAAAAAAGGTCGGATAGTAAAAATCCAAATTATCTAAAGAATTATGTTTCTAGACGACATGAATAATGACACTGGCATGGCAGGAGGCGACAGCGCTCCAGCAAACGATATGCCAGCCGGTGATGTTGCTCCAGCTGCTCCAGCCGAAGGTGGAGAGATGGGAGGTGGTGATACTGCCCCAGCCGCTCCAGCCGAAGGAGCGGATGCGCCAGCAGGAGGTGATATGCCTGAAGGCGGAGATGCTTCGCCGTCTCCAACTGAAGGTGATCAGCAAAGCACCATGTAAACAGGCCATTGAAAAAAAACACCCCGATATACATCGGGGTGTTTTTTGCTACAATTATCCTATTCCTTTGTCTTCCTATAAACTATAACCTAGGCCTTCTATAACCTCTCTTCCATGAAATATTTTATCGCCAGCAGCTGGAGCAATATGAAACAAGTCCAGCTTTTAACTGAAAACTTAACTGCGCTTGGCCACGAAGTTTTTTCTTATGTAAAAGACAAGAGAAATTTTGTACCCGGCGAAGAACTTATAGAAGAAGATAAGTTTAAAAACAAAGATTACAAGACTGATCCGGAAATTAAGGAGATATACGAAAAAGACATTGAAGGCTTAAGCGAGGCAGATGTCTTTATTATGGTTCTTCCGGCTGGAAATTCCTCCCACATTACCGCCGGCATTGCTTTTGCACTGAACAAAAAAACCATTCTAATCGGCAGTCCGGAAAAGACCGAAACTCACTACCTAATCTTCAATCAGCAATACAACTCAATTGAAGATTGCGTAGCAAGTATAAAAGAAGAAAAATCCGCTCGCTAGAGCGGATTTTTCTTTGCCTTTGCCTTTGCCTTTGCCTTTGCCTTTGCCTTTGCCTTTGCCTTTGCCTTACTATAACCTATAACCTATCCCCTATAACCTACCCCTTATAACCTATATTCCTACTTTCTTTGCTGATTCTTTTGTGGCCTTCTCAATTTCTTTGAGCATTTTTTTGTCCTCCTTCAATTTTCCAGCCGCCTTTTCAATGCCCACCGCAATTTTCTCTCCTTCAAAACTGTAGCTTGCTCCGCTTTTTTCAACAGTGCCATACTTGATTCCGGCCTGAATCACATCAGCTTCGTAAGCAATACCCGTGCCATACATTATGTCAAATTCCGCCACCTTAAACGGGGGAGCCACCTTATTTTTCACTACCTTAACTTTAATTCTTCCTCCAACAACCTCTTCTCCCTTTTTAATCTGCGCAACTCGACGAATATCCAGCCTTACAGAACTGGAGAACTTCAAAGCGCGTCCTCCCGGGGTTGTCTCTGGGCTACCGAACATCACGCCAATCTTCATTCTGATTTGATTGATAAAAATTATCAGCACATTGTGACGCGCAGAAATCGCAGTAAGCTTTCTAAGCGCCTGGCTCATCATTCTTGCCTGAAGTCCCATAAATTGCGCTCCCATTTCTCCCTCAAGTTCCTGCCTGGGGGCAAGTGCGGCAACAGAATCCACTACAACTACAGAAATCATTCCGCTCCTTACCAAACTATCTACAATATTCAGCGCCTCTTCTCCGTTATCCGGCTGAGAAATTAACAGCTCATTCACTTTCACCCCAAGCTTTCGCGCATACTCCGGATCCAGCGCATGTTCCGCGTCCACAAAGGCCGCTCTAAGCCCTTTCTTTTGAGCTTGGGCTACAACGTTTAAAGCCAAAGTAGTTTTGCCGCTACTTTCAGGACCATAAATTTCAATAATTCGCCCCTTTGGTAGCCCGTCAACTCCAAGTGCTAAATCTAAAGAAAACGACCCAGTACTAATGGTATCTACATCTACCCTGCCAGCGTTACCCAGCGTCATTATTGAACCCTCGCCAAACTTTCCCTGCAAATCTTCAATTAAACCGGCAATCTCATCTTTTTTCTCCTCCTTTGCGCCAGCCCCTGAGCTTGTCGAACGGGTTCCTTCTTTTTTTTCTTCAGCCTTTTCTTCAGTTTTCTTCTTTGCCATGTTTCTCTTATTCGCGTTATTACCCTGTTTTTATTCGCGTTATTAGCGATTACTCTCCTATTCTATCACTTCTTCTCCGTCACCCAAATTTTCCTCTACGCTTTCCCCCTGATCCGAACTGGTTGAATTATTTAAATCTAAGCCGTCATCTTCAACCTCCAGTTGAATGCTTCTATAAAAAATCTGCCTTGTAACCCTAATTTCCTTACCCAAAAATCGCTTAACTTCAAAAACCAAAGTGTTTAGCTCCGGCTCCAGCGCATATTCGTAAGCAAAGCGCCCGGAACTATCAACGGGAATTTCTTCTCCGTTTACAAAAAGGCTGTCTCCGGGCTTTACTCTGCCCTCAAGAAGAATTGTTGGGCTGGCCACCACCACAGCTTCACTTGAAGCCGGTAAAGAAATTATCTCCAAATAAGGCGTTCGGCTTCTTAAGGCAAAAACTGCAACATAAATAATGATTAGCAAGGCCAATGCGGGAAAAACAAAAGTTTTATAACTAAACTTTGGCAATGCAAACCGATTAGACGGCAAAGCATCTGTTGAACCGGAGCTCTTCAAAAATTCGCTCTCATAAATTGAAACAAGCTCATCCTCATTTAAATCCAAAACATCAGCCAGCTTTACCAAATAGCCTCTGACATATGGCTTTGCCGGCAAATTCTCAAAGTCAGAAACCAAAAGTGCGTCCAAAAAATGACTTGGAATTTCCGTTAGCGATTGCAGTCTTTCAACCCCGATATGTTTAGAAGCCATCGCTTCCTGAAGAATTTTTTCAATTTTACTTGGCATATCGCTTTTAAATAATGATTGTTTAAAAGAATAATCAATAATCAAATTCCAGATTTCAATTCTTCCTCAAAGCTACCCTAAAAGGGCAGGGTAGCGCAAGCACCCTATACTCTCAGTGCGGCTTTCCGTACGGAAACATTCATGCCCAATAACAATCCCGCCATAGGCCTATTCGTACGAATAGGCCTATAACAAAACAGGGGGCAAGCCTTAATTCATAACTTGCCCCGCGGTGAAACTTTGCGGGGTTCTAGATTCTTAATTCTAAAAATTATTCAGTAAACACTTTGTGTTTACTGAATAATTTTTATGTC
>JAUYME010000037.1 GCA_030699515.1 bacterium | reverse complement strand
AACATATGCTTTTTCCTTGAGTTTCTAATTGCCCTTGTTTTACACTTTTCTAGCTAAAAATGCAAGCCCTACTACAACAAAACGACATCCTTGCCCTTCGACGTCGCTCAGGGTAAACAAAATGTCGTTTTGTTGTGTGGGGTGATTTTAGGAATTTGATTAGTTTGCTATGATTATTCTCTAACAAACAATATACATGACTGTAAAAAAACCGTTTGAGAATTTTTTGGAAAACGTGGAAAAGGCCGCAAAAACTTTGGGCCTTGATGAGAAAATGAAGAGGCGGCTGGAAACTGCTGAAAATATTTTTGAAACAAAAATAAGCTTTGAAAAAGACGGGGGAGAAAAAGTAGTAGCCAATGCTTATAGAGTGCAGCACAACAGCGCTCGCGGACCATACAAGGGCGGTATTCGCTATCACCAAGATGCAGATATAAATGAAGTAAAGGCTTTGGCAAGTTTAATGAGCTTGAAGTGCGCTGTGGTAGATATTCCTATGGGTGGGGGGAAGGGTGGTGTGCAAATAGATCCGAAAGAGTTGAGTGAGAGTGAGCTTGAGCGAATGTCGCGCGCCTATTTTAGAGCGGGGACGGAAAAGGATGTGTTTGGGGTAAACAAAGATATTCCTGCACCTGATGTTAATACAAATCCTCAAATAATGGCTTGGTTTCTGGATGAATACGAGAAAATTAAAGGCGTAAAAGAGCCGGGAGTGGTTACCGGAAAACCGGTGGAGATTGGAGGCAGTCTTGGTCGCTCATATTCCACAAGCCAAGGGGGGTTTTATGTTCTGGAGCATTTGCGAAAAGAAATTTTAGGCGATAAAAATCCGGTTGATATAACTATTGCAATTCAAGGGTTTGGAAACGCCGGAGCGGAGTTTGCCCGCATAGCGCACGATGGCGGGTATAGAGTTGTGGCAGTTTCAGATTCCAGAGGTGGGGCATATTGTGATGAGAAATGTGACATCATTGAGCTAAACGTTGCAAAGAAGCAAAATGGTTCTGTGGCGGTTGAGCGGGAGGGTGTTCGCATTATTAGCAACGAAGAGCTTTTGGAGCTTGAAGTTGATGTTTTGGTTTTGGCGGCTCTTGATGGGGTCCTACATGCTGAAAATGCAAACAATGTTAAGGCAAAGATGATTTTAGAGCTTGCTAACGGCCCGGTTACCCCTCAGGCAGATGAAATTTTGGAGAATAAGAAAATTGTTGTAGTGCCGGATATTTTGGCTAACGCGGGCGGAGTCACAGTTTCTTACTTTGAGTGGGTGCAAAACAGAAGCGGGGATCAATGGAAGGAGACTTTCGTAAACGAAAGGCTCAAGGAGATAATGGAACGTTCTACCGATTCTGTTTTAGATGCGCAAAAAGAATTTGAGGGAATTTCAATGCGTCAGGGAGCATTTGTTGTAGCGATTAGGAGAATTGTGGAAGCGATGAAATTGAGAGGAGAGGGTGTAGGGGATAAGATATAATTTCCAATTTACTCCAATTGACCCAATTTCCAAAAAAATGCCGCAATGAAAGATAGGATGAAGAGCTTAACTTTATGATTTGGCAAGATATTGCGATTACGATTGCTAGTGTGGTTTTTACTGTAGCGCTTGTTCCTCAGTTAGTTTATGGCTTTAGGGAAAAGCGTGCGTCTATGCAGCGGATAACTTCCATTCCAACATTTATTGGTTTGTACGTTGTAGCTTTTTCTTATTTTACACTTGAGTTGTATTTTTCCTGCGCAATTACTTCTATGGCCGCAACGATTTGGCTTTTGTTTTACATTCAAACGATTTTGTACGCTAAAAAGTAGAGGCGATTAAATTGAGGAACCGGGCATAACGCACTGTTCAGCGATTATGCCTTATGCTATAGGCCTATTCGTACGAATAGGCCTATAGCAAGAGAGAAGAATTATGTAATAAATTACATAATTCTTCTTTGATTTCGTAACTATGGCGCTACGCGGATGACAATTAACTTCATGTCGTCTATATAGCTCTTTCTCTTAAAGCGTGACTGGTCTGCTTGGTTTTTGGCAGACTGATCTAGCAGGTTTTGGCCGATTTGATCCGTAGTGTCTGACTGATTTAATTTTTCTTCAATTTCTTTATCCGTAAGATTATCGCTTACGCCATCTGAGCAAAGCAGAATTTTATCGCCCTCTTGAAGTTCTAGAGTTTCACAGCGCTGCGTCGGATTTATAGCATTGGCGCCGAGTGCTGTGTCCAAGATATTGCCTCTATGGTGCCCTATAAGCAGATCAGTGTCGTCTTCAATATCTTTCTCGCTATTTGCGTTGTTTAGTATTTCTTGTTTTTTTCGGGCGAGCTCTTTGCCTCCCTTTTTAATTGATATATGGGTTAGGAGGCCATCATCAAGGCTAACGCAGCGGATTTTACCGTCCCGAAGCAAATAAATTCTACTGTCGCCAATCCAAGATGCAGTAAGCATCGCTTTTTCCTTGTCCTTCCAAAGCCGAACCATAACCAAAGTACTTCCGGATTCCTGATCTTTTCCCGCACCGCCTTGAATAACGGCTAGATTAGCTGCGGAAAGAATTCTTTCCATTTGAATCTCTGCATTTTTTTGATCGCTAGGTTTTGAAAGGTCGGGCGTCAGCTCGTTTAATTCGTCTTTTACGGCTTCTACTGCTTTCGCACCAAGCGGACCAAAACCATCCATCACAGCAAAAAACTGGCTATCCTCATCAATATCATCAATAAAATGACCATCTTGCATTTCTTTGCCGACTTCATTCTTGCGCTGATGAACTGAAAATTCTAGGTCGATTGGCGCTTGCTCTGCTTTGTTTTCTTCGTCTGGAAACTCGTAGTTCATAGAGCAATTTTAACATGTGCTTGCACCAAGAGCTCCACGCCCCACACAACATTCCAACATTCTTGCGAATGTTGGAATGTTGTGTGGCAGTTTTTTATGGTGCCCGGGGAGAGAATCGAACTCTCACATCTTGCGATACAGGGTTTTGAATCCTGCGCGTCTACCAGTTCCGCCACCCGGGCAGAGAGTGTATCCTACATTAAAATTCTTTTGTCTGTTAAAATCAAGTAATGAATCAGCAAAGCCTTCCACAGAGTGATCCTGTTTTTTTAATTGAGACAGATAAAATTTCGCCAAACCCTTATCAGCCAAGGAAGGATTTTGATGATTCCAAATTAGCCGAGTTGGCTAGCTCTATTCGTGAACTGGGAATGCTTTCACCAATTTTGGTTACAAAGGTGGAAAGCGACACAGAATATGGTACGGAAATTAAGTACGAGTTAATTGCCGGAGAGCGAAGGTACAGAGCGGCGCAGCTTTTGCGCATGCCAAGAGTGCCGGCCATTATAAAGAACGTAAAGCTGGACCAGCATAGGCTGGAAATCGCGATTGTTGAAAACGTTCAGCGAGCCAATTTAAATCCGATTGAAAGCGCAAAAGCCTACAACAGACTTCAGGATGAGTTTAAATTAACGCAAAGAGAAATTGCCAGTAGAGTAGGTAAGAGCAGAGAGAGTGTGGCTAACACAATGAGGCTACTAAATTTGCCTACGCAAATGCAGGAGGCGGTTGCACACAGAAAGCTGTCTGAAAGCCAGGCAAGGATTTTGTTATCGCTTGAAGATATCGGCGCACAAGAAGCAATTTTTGCGGAAATTTTAAATAAAAACCTAAGTGTTCGCGAGGTGAAGCAACGGGTGGATAAATACAAGCATCGTGTTCGATTGCCTCAAAAGCAATCTGTGTTTGCTGATCCGGCTGCTTTGGCTTTGAAAAAGGCATTGGAAGAATTTTTAGGGGCACAGGTTAAATTGGATGGAGATGGTGGGGGAGGACGACTAACCATTGAATATCATAGTGCTGAAGAGCTTAGAGAGTTGGTTGAAAAACTTACCCATTCTCAAGGTACAGAAGCTGAAGATAAAACTGACGCACTTTATGAATCTATTAGTAATGAAAGTGATAGAAGCGATGCGTTTGGTCTTGATAACTCAGTTGAAGAGAATGTGCTGCCTGACGCGGCAGTTGATGTTTCGCCAATTAATCCTGGGAATGAAGATTACACAACTTTGGGGCAGGTGGGTGATTCGCCGGTTAGAATGAATAATCTTGAGAAAAAATTCGAAGGAAACGAAATAAGCGAAATAGACGAAGTAGGCGATGGAGTAGAGGTAGACGAATTTCATAAGACGGAGGAAGAGCATGAGGCAGTGCTACCTGCCACCGAGCCGGAGCATGAGGTTTTGGATCCAAGGGATGAGTTTGATCCATTTAAGAGTCACGGGTTCTAGGCTTTTATTTCTTCTTGCGCTTCGCCTCTCTTGCGGCGCGCTTCTCTCTAGACGTTTGCTTCTCTGCTTCGGTTCTAGCAACAGGTTTTTCTTTCGCGGGGTCGGTCCAGGTTGCAAAGTCGCATTCTGGATATTTGCTGCAGCCAAAAAACGGGCGCTTGCCTCGGGTTCGGGTAAATTTCATTACCAGCTCTCCATCGCATTCCGGGCATTGAACTCCGGTTTTTTTCGGTTCGTTTTTCTTAAGCGGTTTTGCATTTTTGCAATCCGGAAAACCGGTGCAGGCAAGAAACTGGCCAAAGCGACCAAACTTTATTGCCATTGGCTTTTCGCATTTGTCACACTTTTCATCCGTTATTTCTTCGGTGTGCTCTTTATCTACTTCTTCAAGCTTTTCATCTAAGTTTTTCTTAAACGGGCCGTAAAAGTCTTGCAAAATTGCGTACCACTGCTCTTTGCCTTCTGCAATTTCATCAAAGCGTTCCTCCATATTGGCGGTAAACTCAAAATCTACAATTTGAGGAAAATGTTCCACCAGCAGTTTGTTGACCATTTCGCCAATTTCGGTTGGCTTAAATTTGCCCGCGTCCTTTTCTACATAGTTTCTGGCTTGGATGGTGGAAATGGTTGGCACATAAGTTGATGGCCGGCCAATGCCGTACTCTTCCAGTGTTTTGATAAGTCTAGCTTCGCTATAGCGAGGAGGAGGTTCGGTAAAATGTTGATTTGGAATTATATCTTTTGCTTCCAGTGCCTGGCCTTCTTCCAGCTTTGGCAGATCTTTTTCTTCAAATTTCTGGGAGAATACTTTTAAAAATCCGTCAAAAACCAAGCGGTTGCCGTTTGCATTGAGGGTGTAATTTTCGCTCCCCTTCGCTTCTATTTCCACCTTTAGGGCTTTAAAGCGAGCTTCCGGCATTTGGCTGGCCATAAAGCGCTGCCAAATGAGGCGGTAAAGTTTTCTAGCTCCTTCATCTTGCACAGAAATTGCTTCTGCCGGTGCCGTGCCGGTTGGTCTAATGGCTTCGTGGGCTTCTTGAGCAAGCTTAGACTTTCCCTTAAAATATCTTGGACTCTCAAGGGCGTATTCCTTTCCAAATTCGTTTTCCAGATAATTTTTTGCGGCGTTTAGTGATTCTTTGGAAAGATTTACAGAGTCGGTACGCATATAGGTGATTAGTCCGTTTTCGTAAAGCATTTGCGCCAAAGTCATTGTGCGTTTTGCCGAAAAACCAAGGCGGGAGCCGGCCTGTTGCTGCAGGGTGCTGGTAGTGAAAGGCGGTGAAGGGGAGCGTTTGGTGTCTGCTTCTTTAACGGAAAGAACTTTAAAGCTGGCTCCTTTAAGATCTGCTTCAATTTCCTTGGCGCGTTTTTCGTTTGGGATATCAAATTTGTTGAGCGTGTCGGAATTAATTTTTTTCAGCTCTGCGCTAAAAATTTCTTTTTTGTCTGTTTGTAAATTAGCCTCAACTGTCCAATATTCTTCCGGTTTGAAGGCGCGGATTTCGTTTTCTCTATCCACAATGAGGCGAAGCGCCACAGATTGTACGCGGCCGGCAGATAGACCCTTGGCAACTTTTTGCCAAAGGAAAGGGGAGAGCTGGTAGCCAACAATTCTATCCATTACTCTTCTGGCTTGCTGGGCATCTACCATGTTGATCTGTATTTCTCTTGGGTGCTCTAATGCATTTAGAATTGCAGACTTTGTAATTTCGTGAAAAACAATTCGTTTAATTGGTAAATTTTTTGCTTGCAGTTCTTTATCTACATTCATCATGCGCTTCCCGTGAACTTTGCCTTTTACAATTTGCTCTAAATGCCAGGCGATGGCTTCTCCTTCACGGTCTTCATCGCTTGCAAGAATTACTTCATCTGCCTTTGTTGCAATTTTTTTCAATTCGTTAACCCTCTTCTTGGATTTCATTGGGACAACGTATTGCGGCTGGAAATTATTTTCTACATCTACGCCAAAAGCGCCTCTTGGCAGGTCGCGCACGTGACCGTAAGAGGATTCAACTTTGTATTCCTTTGGCAAAAACTTGGTGATGGTTTTTGCCTTGGTTGGGGA
>JAUYME010000022.1 GCA_030699515.1 bacterium | reverse complement strand
TACATTCATCCTGGGGGGTGAATGTATAATCTAAGACGAATGAGAGTGAAAGTTTTTACAATGTATTGCTATTGGTAATTTTTTTGCATTTTTCTGTTGCTTTTGTTTCTTGAACTCGCCTTTCTTACATTTGACTGGTTAGCAAATTTATTGTTATAACTACACATGCTAAGGGTGGCAGTCTGAAACCTGAAAGGAGTTTCGCGATGAAAGATGAGCGTAAAGAGCAAGAGCGCAAGCTCGTTGATAGGCTCGCCAGGAAAGCCTTGCAGGTCTGCATGGCAGCAAGGATCAATTTCAGAGACCCCAGTGTATTCGCCGCTATCGGAGCGGCGGCCAAAGACGTAATCCAAGAGGAATTCCCTGGATTTACGAACTTTGCTAAGAGAGCAAATCTCCTCCCTCGGGTGAAGAAGGCCATTGGTCGCATATCCGCAGGGGAGGGCCAAACTAGTCGAGAAACCTGGAAGAAATTCCTAGAGCGACGTCGGGGTGGCTCCCTCTTCGGCAACAAGTAACGCGGACGGGCGTCCCGATGACCATCGGGACGCCCGTTTACGCATTTGTATTTGTAATTTGTTGCTATTTGCAACGTCCTAGATATTGATGAATTCGTAGCGAATCAATCTAGTGACTAAAACCATGTTTATATTGAAATCATTTCCATCAGCAAAAAGTCGTTATTTAACTAGCAAGCAACGGATGCACCAGTGCATCCTGCTTCGTAGAGGATGAAACGAACAACAATTACAATTGTCATAATTATTGCCGCGGCGCTGCTTGTGTTTATTATTTGGCGTTTAGTGCAAATTTCTGATGACTCTTTGAACGGTGAGGTAGATAGCATCAATACCAGCGATGGCGCAAACGCAATAGAAATTGATGATCAAAATCCCAACAGGCTTGGGGCAAGTTTTGATGAAGTAAGCCTATCTGAAGATGGTTTTGTAGTAATTCGAGGAGTGGTAAATGGTGATGGTGGAATTATTATGGGAACGAGCCACTTGCTGAATGCTGGGCGGCATAACGATGTTCAAGTTTTAATGGACCTTGTCCCGGGACGGGAATATGCAGTATTTCTATATGCTGATGACGGTAACGGAATTTTTGATGAGGACAATGACACTTTACTAAGAAACGCAAATGGACTGGCGATTGAAGCTAGATTTTTTGTTGATGAAGAAAGAGATTTTGCAGGAAAAGGGTAAAGAGAGGACGTAGGGGATAGGGTGCAGGGTGTAGGTACAGGGATGAATTACGAATTATGAATTAAGCATGGAACAAAAAACAGAAACCCATTCGACCCATTCGACAAGCTCAGGGCAGGCAGGCTCAGGGCAGGCAAAATAAACGGCTCCCGCCTACAATTCAACGGCTCACACACTGTGTGAGCCGTTGAATTAGGCGAGGCTCGCCCAGTGACAAAGTCACTGCGGGCGGCACACAACAAAGCCGTTTATTTTTTGTTTCTTAGAAAAGACTTTCTGCTCTGTTTTCTTTGGAAGTTGATTGAGAATCTGTGCGCTTCATCGCGAACTTGCTGGAAAAGTTTTTTGGATGAAACCAAAATGTCTTTGCCAACTTTTTTAGCGTTTAAAATTACCAACTTGTCGTCTTTGGCACTGCTTTTGCTGTGCTTTCCGGCCTTAGATAGGCCAACAATCGGCAAGTGCATACCAAACATATTCAGCACATTTTTGGCAGTACGCACTTGGGCTAGGCCTCCATCTATAAAAACAATGTCGGGCATTTCCCACTCTTTATGCTTAAGCCGGCGCTCTAAAACTTCTTTTAACATATCGGTGTCGGACTGAGTTTTTTCACCTTTGATTTTGAAGATCCTGTACTGGTTTGGGTTAGCTTCGCCGTTTTCAAAAACTACCATTGCAGCAACCGGATTTTTGCCGGAAAGGTGGCTAATATCGTAGCCTTCAATACGAAACTTTTCTAAGTCTGAAATTTTGCTTAACAAAGAGTCGGACTTAGCGAGTAAGGCCACGTCGCTGACATGTTGCAGGGCTTTGATTTTGTCGGCCCCGCCAGAGCCGGATAAATTTTCTTTCTTTAGTTTTGCCAGTAGGCGTTTTTTGTCGCCACGAAAAAAGAGGATTAAATTTCTTATGTTGCTTTTATAATCCTTTTTGTCTGCCTTATTAATGCAAACTCCGGGACAAAGCCCAATCTGATAGTGAAAACAAGGCTTGGGCATATACCGTAATTCCGCGGAATTACGGTATATGGGCTTGTCCCGACGTGAAGTCGGGATCTCCGCTACGCTCCGACAAGTAGAAAACGGAAAGATTGGGCGAATTATTTCCAGAACGGTTTTAAGCAGACGATAGCTTTTGAAGGGGCCAAAAATTTTTAACCCCTCCCTACCTCCCCTTAGTTTAAGGGGGGGCCTAGTGGGGTTACCATATTTTTCAAGTTCCCTACCCCGTATGATTATTGGCTTTGGAAAATCCTCCTTAGTGATGGCAAGATAAATAAAAGACTTGTCGTCTTTTTCCTGCACATTGTATTTTGGCCAGTGTTTTTTGATTAAATTTGCCTCCAAAATCACTGCCTCAAGCAAGGTGTCGGTTTCCTGCCATTCAAGCGAACGGGCGCTTCCAACCATTTCTCTGATGCGCCTGTCTTTTGAATTGAAATAACTTTGCAGGCGGTTTTTTAGTGAGCTGGCTCTGCCAATATAAATTGCTTGTTTTTTCTTATTGCGCCACAAATACACACCTGGCTTGTTGGGTGCGCTTTTTTGTTTCTGCTTGAGACGGTCTAGCGTAGAAATTGCCATCTCCGATAAGATAACACAGCAAAACACAAAGGTCCCCTCCAAAAAGACCGATGTGGTGCTAGTGGTGGGGACCCACGCGGATGGCTGGCGATTACCAGCCCTCGGGGAAGGTGATCGAGTCGAGATCGATGTCGCGGTTCGCTGCCGCATTCAGTATCTGCTTGCGCAGATAGTTGAGCGCCTTGGAACCGACAGAGCCGTTCAGCTCTGGATCCGGACAGCAAGCCGAGAAGACCTGCTTGTCGCTTCGCTCATCGCCGAAGCTGTTGACAGGAACTCCCGTCCTCAGCCTGACGAAAGCCCTGCCTCCCTCAACGCAGAGAGAAGCCTGAACCCCCCGATTATTCATGTTGTGCGCCTCCCTTCCTTAGTTTACGTAGATATCTACGTAGGTGCGCCTAAAATTAATTAATAGCATATTCTGTATTCAAAGTGTTCCACAACCCCTGCCAAAAAATCTAAGACATTGGACGGCCGTCCGATGTCTGAGATTTTTGTGCTTACTACTAGATACCAGCTACATGCTACTGTTTTCTATAGGTATTCCTTAAGAAATTTTCCGGTGTGAGATGTTTTGTGCTTTGCGATGTCTTCAGGGGTGCCAATGGCAACTATTTTGCCGCCTCCGTCTCCGCCCTCCGGACCTAAGTCTATAATCCAGTCTGCAGTTTTGATTACGTGCATATTGTGTTCAATTAAAACAACGGTGTTTCCCTTTTCTACGAGTTTTTGAAGAACTTCCAGAAGCATCTTGATGTCTTCGTAGTGAAGCCCCGTTGTTGGCTCGTCTAAAATAAAAAGATTTTTCCTAGCTAGCGGGCGAGCAAGCTCTTTGGAAAGTTTTATTCTTTGAGCTTCTCCTCCGGATAGGGTTGTGGCCGACTGGCCTAGTTTAATGTAGCCAAGACCCACTTCTGAAAGCACTCTTAACTTGTCGGCAATGTGGTAAATGTCTTGGAATAAATCCAAAGCCTCTTCTACGGTTAGCGCTAAAACATCGGCAATGCTTTTGTCTTTATATTTCACTTCCAGAGTTTCGCGGTTAAAGCGCTTGCCATTGCAAACATCACAGTTCACCATTACGTCGGGCAAAAAGTGCATTTCTATAACCCTTACTCCGGCTCCATCGCAAGCTTCACAGCGCCCACCTCTTACGTTAAAGCTAAATCGCCCGCTCTTGTATCCCCTTTCTCTGGCCTCTGGCAGCATTGAATATAAATCTCTAATTGGGCCAAAAACTCCGGTGTAGGTTGCCGGATTTGAGCGCGGAGTTTTACCAATTGGGCGCTGGTTAATTTCTACAATTTTTTTAATGTATTCGGTGCCGGTAATTTTTGAAATGTTTTTCAGGCTGGAAAATCCGCCAAGCTTTTTTTGGACATTGCGATAAAATATCTCATCAATTAATGTGGATTTTCCACTTCCACTCACTCCGGTAACGCAAACTAAGCGCCCCAGCGGGATTTCAACGTTTACATTTTTTACATTGTTTTTTGTTGCGCCAATTATTTGAATTGAACCTTTGCTGTTTTTGCGCCGTGTTTCCGGAACTGGGATTTCTTTTTCCCCCTTTAGGTACTGAAGAGTGAGGGAACGCTTGGAAGTCCGCCCTCCTTTGGAAGTCGGACTTCCTAACAAGTCTTTGGTTTTTCCCTCTACGACAATTTCTCCTCCGTGTATACCCGGCCCGGGACCAATTTCTACAAAATAATCACTTTCTTTTAAAACTCGCTCATCATGCTCTACGACAATTACGCTGTTGCCCAAGTTTTTTAGCTCTTTAAGAATTTTAATAAGGCGCACATTATCGCGCTCGTGAAGGCCGATTGTTGGCTCGTCTAGAACATACAGAGTTCCGGAGAGTTTAGAGCCAATTTGGCTGGCTAGTCTAATGCGTTGAGCTTCTCCTCCGGAAAGGGTGCCGCTTTCTCTGTCTAAGGTGAGATAGTCTAAGCCAACCTGAAGAAGAAAGTCTAATCTATTGCTGATTTCTTTAAGTACGCTATCGGCAATTTTATTTTGGTTTTCGCTTAAGCTCTTTGGAAGCTCGGCAAAAAACTCGTAGGCCTTATCAATTGTGAAGGCAGTGGTTTCAGAAATGTTTTTTTCGTTAATTCTTACGGAAAGCGCTTCTATTTTTAGCCTTGCGCCATTACAGCTTGGGCAAGGAACACCAAAATCTTCCGGGTCTTGGCCTATACCGTGACAGGTTTCGCAGGCTCCGTAGGGGCTGTTGAAAGAGAAAAAGCGAGGAGTAATTTCCGGGAAAGAAAAGCCGGTTTTGGGGTCGGTGAAACTGGTGGAAAGAATAAGTTCATCCGCCGCAGAGTGCGCTGGGCGAGACGGGTTGTCTTTAATTGACTTGTCTTCATCGAATACTGCGGTGACAAGGCCATTGGCGTGCTGAATAGCTGCCTCTACTGCTTCAAAAAGGCGCTGACCGTCAAAATCTGCAGGTTGCGCAGATTTTGACCCTGAGCTTGTCGAAGGGTCAGATGTAATGGTTCGACGGGGCTCACCATGATTGCCAAGATAAATCTTGTCAATCACAATATCTATGTCGTGCTTGCCGTATCGCTTAAGCTCTACTTTGTCGTGGAGGCTTTGCATTTTTCCGTCTATTCTTGCCTGGCTGTATCCTTTTTTAAAAAAATCTTGAAGTAGCTGAAAATATTCCCCTTTTCTGCCTCTTACCACAGGAGCGAGAATGGAAATTGCAACATTTGACCCCTGACCTTTAACCTTTGACAGAATTGTATCTACCATCTCTTCGGGACTGAGTTTTTGAATTTTCTCTCCGGTTTCCGGGTGGAATGGTGTGCCTACGCGAGCAAAAAGAACACGCATATAATCGTAAATTTCGGTAAGCGTGGCTACCGTAGAGCGCGGGTTTGAGCTGTGCGCCTTCTGGTCTATGGCGATGGCTGGAGAAAGGCCGGTAATTTCGTCTACGTCTGGCTTTTCCATTTGGCCTAGAAATTGGCGAGCATAGGGAGAAAGGCTTTCTACGTATCTGCGCTGGCCTTCGGCAAAAATAGTATCAAAAGCCAAGCTGGATTTTCCGCTTCCGCTAAGGCCGGAAAAAACAATCATTTCGTTTCTTGGGAGCTCTAAATCAACGTTTTTCAGGTTATGAACTCGAGCTCCTTTGATGGTTATTTTCTTTGCGTCCATTGTTCAGGTTGTAGGTTATAGGTTGTAGGTTGTAGGTTGTAGGTTGTAGAAAACGCTAGAATGAGCCTTTCCGTACGGTTAACCGTACGGAAAGCCGTACGGAACAAAGCATGTCATTAACGACGTCGTTAATGCTGTCGTTCCAGTGCCCACAATCCTGCTGTGCCGCGGCACAGCAGGATTGTGGAGTGATTTTTGTTGCAACAGTTGCGCCCCCTTTTGTTTTCTAAGGGGGTATGTGGAACAGAATATAGAATTAGGAAACAAGAAGCAAGCCCGTGTTGAAGATGAGTACCTCCCTGACACTTCCCCTTTGTCATTCTGAGCCCCGCATCGTAGTGCGGGGTAAACTCTGCGAAGAATCTGGGTTATCTACCATCCTTTTTCTCTGACTTTCAATGAGCCAGAGATCCTTCGCTACGCTCAGGATGACGATTTTAAGCTGATCAGCACAGAAGTGTCAGGGAGGTATCTCATCTTTTGCAGACCGGCTCATGATCAAACAACATCTCAGATATTGGACGGCCGTCCAATATCTGAGATGTTGCGGGAAGATGGTGTTTTAAAAATGCGAAGCCCCGCCCTTCGCTAAGCTCAGGGCGGGGACGCGATGGGAGTTGTTGTTAGGTCGGTACTACGGAAACCCCTCCCTCAGGAACCCGGGGTCCACTCTCTCTGCCTGCTCTGTCATGTCTGCTGCTTCAAAGTGTGCCTCGGCAAGCCTTCGAAGCAGATCATCCTCGTTGTCTAGAGTAATGCGCATCAGCTCTTCGGCCTTTGCTCTGTGCTGTGCCGCTTCGTTCATGCGGTACTCCTTTCCATATCATAGTAACATTTTAATCAAACTCTCGGATTGCCCGCCAGAGGCGGGTAAACCTTTTTAATTGAATTCACGAATTTCTTTTTTGATGGTTTCTGGAGTTATCTTATGTTTACGGTTATAGGCCAATTGGATTTTGCGCCTTCTTTCAGATTCGCTCATTGCAGACTTCATTGAGCCGGTAATTTTGTCAGCGTAAAGAATAACACGTCCGTCTACGTTTCTGGCGGCTCGGCCCATTGTTTGGATTAAGCTGGTTGCGTTTCTTAGGAAACCTTCTCTGTCGGCGTCTAGAATGGCTACCAGTGAAACTTCCGGTAGATCTAAGCCCTCGCGAAGCAGGTTGATGCCAACTAGAATATCAAATTCTTGGCGGCGAAAGTCGGCTAGTATTTTGGTTCGCTCCATTGTATCTGTATCGCCGTGCATATAGCGCACCTTAAAGCCCTTTTCTTCTAAAAACTTGGTAAGCTCTTCTGCCATTTTTTTAGTAAGAGTGATAATTAGCGTTCTATCCCCCTTCTTGGCTGTGGCAATAGCCTCCTCCATTACATCGTCTATCTGACTTCTGTTATTTTTCGCATTAAAAACCGGTCGCACCTCAATTGGCGGGTCTACAAGGCCGGTTGGGCGAACAATTTGTTCTGCTACGGAATCGGAATGCTCTTTTTCGTAGGCCCCCGGAGTTGCGCTTGTAAAAATAGTTTGGCCAATGCGCTTTTCAAATTCTTGAAAATTGAGCGGGCGATTGTCTAGCGCACTGGGAAGTCTCCAGCCGTGTTCAATGAGCACGCTTTTTCTGGATTTATCTCCAGCAAACATTCCGCGTACTTGAGGAACGGCAATGTGGCTTTCATCGATAATAGTGAGGAAATCTGGTTTCCCGTCTTTGTCTTTTGGAAAGTACTCCAAAAGCGTGTCTGGAGATTGGCCGGGCAACTTGCCGGTTAGGTGGCGAGAATAGTTTTCTATGCCATGGCAAAAGCCCAGCGTTTGAATCATTTCCATATCGTATTTTGTGCGTCTTTCCAGCCTTTCCGCCTCTAAAAGCTTGCCCTCCTTTTTGTAAAACTTTAGTCGCTCTTTTAGCTCGTCTTTAATATCTTTAATGGCGCGCGCTCTTTCGGGCAGGGTGGTAACAAAGTGCTTTGGTGGGAAAATGAGTACTTCGTTCAAATCTTCTTTGATTTTTCTTGTGACTGCGTCGGTAATAGCAATGGTTTTTATTTCTTGTTCTTCCAGATTAATGCGATAAATTATTTCGTCACTGGCAGCTTGAACTTCCAAGACGTCTCCTCTAACTCGGAAATTTCCGCGTTTTAATTCGGTTTCGTTTC
>JAUYME010000014.1 GCA_030699515.1 bacterium | reverse complement strand
CTCGATATTGCAAAGGCTCTGCTGGATTCAGAAAATAAAACTGACTGAGGTACCAGGCGGAATTGAACCGCCGTAAACGGTTTTGCAGACCGTCGCCTAACCACTCGGCCATGGTACCGTTAGATAAAACTAACATCTGCCAGTTCAATTTTCAATCTTCTGTTTCTTGCTTCAAGCTTCCTAATTCTGTATTCTTGCATTATCGCCCGGGTGGTGGAATTGGCATACACGCAGAGTTTAAGCCTCTGTGCCTTACGGCTTGCGGGTTCAAATCCCGCCCCGGGTACTGCAAACAAAAACACCCCTTGCGGGGTGTTTTTGTTTTTTACTTTTAGACAGGATATACAGTAATCTCTAGCTTTTGCCTTCCGAAATTCTTAGCCGCTGTATAAGAGCTCATAAGAATATCGAAGTGTTCGTACTCTTTGTTTTCATAACGAATGTTCATTCTGTCTTCACAGGTATAGAACTTACCGTTAATCTCAACTTGAGTACCGAATCTGTACTTACGAGGACAAGCAATAGCTCCCTCGTAGATAGTCTTGTTACTTGCCATAATGGTTGGCGTAGAGTCAGTCTGACGCGGGTCAGCGTTATAGGCGCTAAATACTCCTACAAGCTTAATCCCGGTGTCAGCACTTTCATCACTTGCAACCAATGCAATTTCAGAGTTGAAAGCCTTAGTGGCATTTGTTCCATCTATAGGCTCAGCTACCGCCACAGCTACCGGAAACAGTGTTGCCAGTACAGCTAGAGCAAGCAGCCTTTTTGAAGTTTCAATGACCATATCCCTTCTAAAAGAATATGAGAATTTCATATCTATTTCCCTACCCCGCCTTGTTCGCCAGCTGGCGGATAAACGGATGGGTTTATCCCTCTCGACTATAATTGTTATTGTTTAGAGGGTGCTCGGAAAGCACTTTTATCAGCCTTTCGGCCAATAAAAAATACCCGTCTCCGGGCTTCTTACGAAGCACATTATAGCATATTAGCAGTACCCTTGTCAAGCCACGTTTTCTACCCCCTGTCAAGCCATTTTAGGGCTTCTTTTCGCGATATTTTGAGTCAATTCGCCCGCCCGCATCGATACGCGAAGCGTTTCGGGCAGGCGATTTTAGCGATTACTCTAGTCTATTTTCACCTTCAATCTGCGTTGTTTCTGCTTCCTTAGCTTAGGCATTTTGATCACCAAAACACCGTTTTTTATGCTTGCCTCTGCCTTTTCCGGGTCAATTTCCTGCGGAAGGATGATAGAGCGGGAAAACCTGCCCCAGTAGCATTCTTGGTAGAAATAGTCCTTATCCTCTACCTTGCTATTGCGTTCACGCCTGCCCTTGATTGAAACAGACTCGGTAGTGATATTTATTTCCAAATCATCACTATGCACTGCCGCTATGGGGCTTTCCACTACTATCTCATCTTCATTTTGATAAACATCAATTGCCAGCTGACCCTCTCTTTCTTCAGAAATATCAGAAGAGTCACTGTTAAAAAGCAACTCCTCGTCTTCGCTTACATCTTCCTCAAATGCTTTTAGTGATTCGTTTTCACTCATAAAAATTTTACTGTCCTTGAAAATTTATTATAGCATCTCTAGTCTTAAATCTCGAAACCCACCCTCATTCGTAGATTCGTACAATATTCGTAATTCGTAAGATAAGTTCGTAGCCCGTGTTCTGCCCCTTTCGTACTTTCGTATGTTTTCGTACTTTCGTAAGCCATGTTCGTAACTATTGTTTTTGCCCCCTTCCCATTCGTAGATTCGTACAATATTCGTAATTCGTAAATTAAACGTCGCGAGCCTTTAAATCTTCAAAGTTAGCCATCACAAAAAAGCCAACAAAAACCACAAAACTAATAACCCAAGTTAAAGGCCCGGTTGCAAGGATTAGCCAATTAAAGACAGCATGGATCAGTATGGCCAAAGTAAGGCCGATAACAATTCCTCTCTTTACGCTTTTTTGTGGAGAAAATATTCCCCAGCCCCAGTGATAACCGATAATTGCCGCGGTTAAACTGTGAAGCAGTGTTGCCCCAAAGAAACGCAAGGCCAGAATTTCAACCTTTGCCAATGCATCAATGCCAACAATCAAAGAAGTCCCCTGCTGGCCGATAGAAAATACGTTTTCCACCGCAGCAAAACCAAGCGCACAAACCACCATATAAATCATTGCATCCAAAGGCTCGTTGAACACCTTGCGTTTACTTACAAACCAATAAACCGCCAAAAACTTAGCAAGCTCTTCAATCGCAGAAAAGATAAAAAGCTCAACCGGATGATTTGCCCCAACAAATCCCCCGATTACGTGAAAGCGAAATACATACTGAACCGCCAAAACAAAAAAAGTAATTAGACCGCCAAGAATAAAAGTATAAACAATCATACCCAAAGGCTCTGGATGCTTGCTGTCTTCCTGCAGGTAAAAAATCAGCCAAGTTAAGCTTGGCAAAAGCCCAAAAAACACCGTCGCAATTATTTCGTTTACGCTAAGGTCCATACCTTAATTCTACCAGTTTTCCACCATGAGAAAGTCCTCCTTGTCCTCAAACGGCAGCTTCTGATAAAGCTCTTCTGTAACAAAAGGCATAAAAGGATGAAGCATTATTAAGCAACCTCTAAAAATCTTTTTTAACATTGCTAAACTCACCTCTCCTCTCTTATTTGCCTCAATTACATCATCAGCTACCGTATGCCAAACGTAGTGATACGCAATTTCACAAGCTAAATGAAGTTTGTACTCATCAAAATACCTAGAAACATCTGCTCTTACTTTCTCGTACTCATCCAACACTTTTTTGTCTAAAGCTCCATCTCCCTCCTCCTTTGCAAATTCAAAAACATACTTAGCCATATTCCAAATTTTAGTTGCAAAGTTTCTGTAGCCTTTAATTTTCTCCTCAGAAATTACCGGATCGGTTCCGGGAGCATTACCGGCAATTAATGCCATTCGTACAGCATCAGTTCCATATTCTTCTGCCACCCCAAGCGGATCAATAACGTTGCCCTTGCTCTTGCTCATTTTTTGCCTGTCCTTATCCCTAACTAAGCCGTGAAGATACACAGTCTTAAAAGGCACTTTACCAGTTCTATACTTTCCAAGCATTATCATTCTTGCCACCCAAAAAAACAGAATGTCCCAGCCCGTCTCCATTACATCGGTAGGATAAAACTCTTCAAAATCTCCCTTTTTCGTAGTCATCAAGGTAGCAAACGGCCACTGCCCAGAGCCAAACCATGTATCAAAAACATCCTCGTCCTGCTTCCAGCCCTCACCAGGAGAATTTTCTCCGATGTAAACTTCTTCACCCTTATACCACGCCGGTATTCTAATCCCCCAAACAATTTGCCGGCTTATGTTCCAATCGCGCAAGTTTTCCATCCAGCGCAAAAACTCATTTTTGAATCTCTCGCTTACAAATTGAACCTCCCCCTTTTTCACTGCACTCAAGGCCAAATCTCTCAAAGATTTACGCCTAAGGATTGCCGCCCAGATTCTCTGGGCGAGCCTCGCCCCTTTGGGGCGGGGTTTTTTAGTCATTGCCACAAACCACTGCGGTCTAATTTGAGGCTCAATAGCAGTACCACACTTGTAACACTGCGGAACCGTATGCTTATAAGCTTCTTTTTTAACTAAAAGTCCTTTATTCTCAAGCTTTTCAACAATAGCTGGCCTTGCCTTAGATATGTGCTGGCCGGCAAATTCCTGAGCAATTGGTAGTAGCCTTCCCTGCCAATCAATGATTTGCTCTTTATCAAGCCCGTGTCTTTCCGCTATTTCAAAGTCTGCACTATCGTGCCAAGGAGTAATTGTCATCGCTCCAGTACCAAAGTCCACATCTATGGAATCATCTTTAATCAGTGTTGCAGTGATTGGCCCGTTAATCCACTCCAGCTCAAATTTCTGTCCATGCTTGTAATCCTTATATCGCTTATCATCCGGATGCACTACAACATATTTATCACCAAACTTGGTCTCCGGTCTGGCTGTAGCAATTTCAAATGGGCCGTATTTAAAGTAATAGAAAGTATCATCTAGCTCCGGTGAAACAACCTCAAGGTCTGAAAGAGAAGTTTGGTGCCTAGCGCACCAATTGATTATTCTTGCCCCTCGGTAAACTAGGCCATCATCGTATAGCCTCTTAAATGTTTCATAAACTACCTTTTTAATATCTTCATCCAGGGTAAACTTCTCTCGGCTAAAATCACAAGAAGCGCCAAGAGCGCGCAACTGACTCTCCATGTGGCTTTTGTTTGCCAAAGTAAAATCTAAAATTTCCTGATAAAGCTGATCCCTGGGTGTGTCCCAGAATTTTCTCCCTTCTCTCTCAAGCTTTTTTGTATAAACAACCTGTGTTTCAAAACCGGCATGATCGGCCCCTGGAAGCCAAAGAGCCTTATACCCCTTCATTCGCTTATAGCGAATCAGAATATCTTGCGTAGCAACAAAAAGAGCGTGGCCAATATGCAAACTACCATTAGCATTTGGCGGAGGCATGATAATAGTGAACGGCTTACCTGCATTAGGATTATCAGCCGAGGGCTGATGCGCCTCAGGCGCAAAATACCCGCTCTTTTCCCAAGCGTCGTAAATTTTACCCTCTACGGCTTTCCAATCGTATTTTTTATCCAGCATCTTATAAATTTAGATTCGGCTGTGCTTCAATTTCATATGTAACGCCACGCAACTTTGCCATATAGGCAGCCACTGCAATCATTGCGGCGTTATCTGTATTGTAAACGAACTCGCTGGGTAAAAGAAGTGAAACGCCAAGTTCTTCAGCCTTTTCGCGCAAAGCCTGCCTAATCGCATTGTTGGCCGCCACTCCTCCGCAAAAGAAAATTGACTGCGCCCCAACTTGCTCAACAGCCTTTTCTGTTTTTTTAAGCAAAATATCAATTACTGCCTGCTGAAAGTTTCCAGCCACACTTACATCGCTATATTCATTATCTCTAGTGTGGTACAAAACAGCAGTCTTTAGGCCCGAAAAGCTAAAATTTAAATCATTGCTATCAATCATGGGCCGAGGCAGGCCAATATCTTTCCTGTCCCAAGCCTCGGCCAGCTTTTCAATTTCCGGCCCGCCCGGATATGGAAAGCCAAGTATTTTTGCCACCTTATCAAAGGCTTCCCCTGCCGCATCATCTCGTGTTTCTCCAAGCTTTTCAAAAGATTGAAGCGAATCCATACGCAAAATAATTGTGTGCCCTCCGCTTACAATTAGCCCCACTGCCGGAAAGCTTAAATTCTTCAAAAGCTCTTTTGTGCCTTCCTGCTCAAGCTCTGGAAGCAAAATGCTGTACATGTGCCCCTCTAAGTGGTTCGCCCCCAAAAGCGGCTTACCCAGTTTATCTGCCAATTCTTGTGCAAAATTTACTCCTGCCCAAAGCGCAGGTGCCAGCCCCGGCCCCACCGTTACCGCAATTGCATCTATTTCCTCAGCTTTTACAGCCAATTTT
>JAUYME010000008.1 GCA_030699515.1 bacterium | reverse complement strand
CACCACACGCAAAGGCGGCCCGCCCGCCAACGCACCTGGCCCGGCGGCGCACACAATGCGCCGCCGGGACCAACACCAAAACCCGACCCAAACAAATTTTCTAACGAAAACTTGAACGGGCAAGAAGGGTTATTTTTTTGGCTATTTACTGTTAGCATTTAGGTCATGGACTGGAACACAACATATTCAAAAGGCCGCAAGTATCCGCAATTTTCCGATGTCTTTTTAGACGAGTTGCTAGCATTGCTTTCAAAGAGATATCACTCAAGCAATATAGGCAGAGTTGTCGATATCGGTTGTGGACGCGGCGAGTTGGCAATTCAACTTGCAAAAAGGGGAATCAAAGTTACAGGTTTTGATAGTTCAGAAAAGGCTCTTGAACTCGCGCGTGCTAATGCGGTTGAAGCTAATGTAGATAATTTTGTTCAATTTATCAAAGCAGACATAGAGAAATTTGAAGACAATAAACTGGAAAAAGAAATTGCCAGAGCTCAATTAGTTATTTGCAAACTAGTAATCGCATTTTTAAACGATAGGGTTTCATTTCTTAAAAAAATAAATCTAAACATGAGAGATAAAGCACTCCTTTTACTACAGACCCCTGTATTTTTAGATAAAAAAGGGCTAACTAATCACCTAAGCTCAATTTCTGTACCCAAAAATAAAATTGAAAATGAATTGAAGGAGATTTTCTCCAACTTTTCTCTTCTAAAAGAAGAGCTTATGGCTGAAGGTGTTTTCTTAAACACCTACGTAGTAAAAAAGAATTGAAACTTAACTCGCCCATAATCCTCTCTATGTATACTATTCTAACTGCCAAAATCAATCTCAATCGGTAAATTATAGCTTTTATATTCCCAATATAATTCAGCAGCTTTAGATTTTTCAATTTGCCTAAAGTAGGACAACTCACTGCCGTAAGAGTCAGGAACATCTAAAGCCTTGTGCCTAAGCAACGGCCCCCAAGCCCATTTAGATAAAACCTTATTCTCATCCAATATACCCCCATGGGTAAGCACTTCAGGATAGCGGACGCTATCCGCATAGATTACGTAGTCGCCATTTTGACTATCTGATTCAGCGACTCTTTCAAGCAAAGACTCGTCAATGAGTTTTATTATTAGGCCGTCGTAAATAAATCCTTTCGACGAACTTAATATCTCCTTGTCTTCATGAAGGCCCAACATAAACAAAAAACAATTATAATTTCCATCCAGTGGAGGAGGAGAAACTAGCTCTAAGCCTTCAGGCAATTTTGGACGAATCGTAGATAAAAAAAAGTCCCGCCTCCTCCAGCTTTTACTATCATTCATTGCAATTAATTTATCCAAATATTTTCTGTTCATCAATTAAAATAATAGCAGAGTGTATTCGTCCCAGCGGCACACCGTAGCGTGCCGCTGGGATAAGTCTAGAGTTCCTTCGTCAAGAACCCGATGAACGCGCGAAGAATCAAACCATTGAAGATCCGATCCATCCACCACCATGCACCGCAGGTATTCATTTCCAGGAAGTAGACCGACCCATCCACCCCCTCGATGAAATCGGCAGAACAGTAGTTGAGGTTGAAGGCCGACATCATCTGCCGCAAACGCTTGATATAGACCTGAGGAAGACTGGATCGGTAGAAGCTTTCGCCCGTTCCTTGGCCAATGCGAACGTCCGCCCGGTTACCCTGCAATGAGTCACAGCGCGTAACAAAGCATTCATCTCCCAGCACCACAACTCGATAGTCATGGCGCCTTTCAACGAATTCCTGGTAAATCAGAGGGCAGAAACGGATCGTATCGTCATCACCAAGAATGTCCTTGTCAACAATCTTGGTCTCAGACAATAGGGAACCTTCCCCCTGTGCCACCCACGAGGAGTTCAGGTTCTTCACGACGGCTTCACGATTCGAGCAAAAGCCACGCACCGCTTCAGGACTGTTAGAAACGATTGTTTGCGGAACCTGCAGTCCATACATGGGCGCCATATGCAACTGGTGAAGCTTTCGTGCCGCCCGCATCACTGCAGAGGGCTGATTGAGCCATGGGATGTTCATCATCTCCATTGCGGGCTCCAAAAACCCCACAATGTTGCTTCGCTGGACAACCTCCTCAAGATCCGAGGGCTGACCAGTGAATGGGGGCTCTTGCTGAAACCAACCCATAGAAATAGCTGACAAAGAAACACTTTTCCCGTCGCAGGAGAAAAGCAGATCAACCCCTCCCGGCATCTGACGGAAGGTAAACTCGGATACGTTCTCCTCTGCATCCTGGTTTAGGCGCAGATAGGGAATATCCATGGCTTGAAGCGCATCGATCACAGGATCGGCCTCAAAGCCATGCTGGTGCGTAAGAATCAGAATGGTCATGAGACCTCCTCGAAAAAAATGTGCTGGAACTAGTATTAGTAATACAATTTTAAATCATTTTGTAAAGTGTTGAGACATATAAGATAATATGTTAAGAAGGAAATATCCGAACAAACGTTCGGTGTGCACATCGACGAAAGATAAGCAAATGCAAAATCGCAAGCAGCAGAGCGTCGCTCTGCGCCTCATGACGCCACGTGCCGGCAAGGTGGGTGGCCACTACGATCCCAAGAGCCAGACGTGGTCCCACCGCGATCCGGTCAGCTTCTCCCCGGTCAAGCACAACCGCGAGGCCTAGCCGGCGCCACAAGCGCCCGCAACCAGTCAGCTGCGACGCCCCCGCGCCGCAGCTGACCCCCAACACCAAAACCCGAAAGGGTTATTTTTTTATCCAAATTCTAAAAAGTGGTCTACCAGGCGGTTAACCACCTGGTAGACCACTTTGTTTTGTCTATTGTCTAAAAATCTAGTAATCTAAAAATCTAAGTACTTCTTTTTTGTCTATTATCTAAGTGTCTAATCATCTAAAAATCTAGCAACTGTTTTCGTATTTTTTGCCTTTGTCTATCGTCTAAAAATCTAGTAATCTAAAAATCTAGAAAATGATTGTAATCAACACCGGTAACGGAAAAGGAAAAACCACTGCAGCCCTAGGAGCAGCGGCTCGTGCGGTTGGCCGAGGCCAGCGAGTTTTAATGGTGCAATTTATTAAAGGCCCATGGAAAAGCGGAGAAGACTTTATTGATATTCAAACTGCCAAGAGAAGTCCTGCAAAGAACAAAGGTAAATTCAAACTCAAAAAAATGGGCCTTGGCTTTGTTGGAATTTTAGGCGCCAAACTATATTTTGGCAACAAAGTAGACTTTTACTTAGACAAAGGCCCTCGCCAAAGCAAAGCCAGCGCCATCATCAGAATCAAAGAAGACGGCAGCAAAGAGTTTGTCCGACAGAACTAAAACTCCCGCCTTAGCGGGAGTTTTAGTTACATTACAGGTTTATTCGCGATATTACCTGTCCCTATTCGCGTTGTTAGCGATTACTCTACGGAATTACTTCGTCAAAGGTAGTTGTAGATGTGCGAACTTCTGCACTTTCAGTGTGAATAGGAGAATTCTTAGCAGGGTCACTATCTGCAAAGTTCACCCCAAATATTCTAAGGAAGAAATTGGTAGTTGGTCTTTCCGGCGATACGTTTGCTGTGTCTTCACGAGATTCCTCGCCAGCTAGGCCTGGGAAAATTTCATTACTGTCTGGTTCAACAGTAACCCTTAAACTTGGATGAATTTTTGTTGTG
>JAUYME010000029.1 GCA_030699515.1 bacterium | reverse complement strand
AAAGCATTCTCAATGGTGCCTGTTCGTTATCATCAATACTAATGAAAATTGCACCAGTTTTCTTCAAAAGAAATCGAGCAAGCTTTAGGCGCTTTTCCATAAACGAAAGCCACTTGCTATGTCTAAAACTATCTTCTTTATCTACCAGCTTGTCATTGTAAATAAAATCATTATTTCCCGTGTTATAGGGTGGATCAATATATATCAAATCAATCTCTTCCCGGTGTGTAAAATTTAGAACTGCAAGAGAGTGGTAATTGTCGCCCTCAATTAAAAGATTTACGATCTTTGATTTGTCGGATTCTATCGCCTTGCCCTTAACCTCTTTTAAAACAGGAAAGGGCTTGCCCGCCATCTCGTTCGGAAACATCTCATTTGGAGTTCGTGCGTCAGGATTTACAAGAATATCGATTTTTTCTTCCGGCAAATCACGATGCCAAACAAGCCCATATGTCGTGCTTTTTATTTTGACGATTTCCTTGACCAATTCCTCTTTTGACCAATTATCATATTCTTTTGAATTTATTTTTCTGGTCATAATATAAATATTATACCAAGGAACCCTTATTTTGTATGGGTTCAAAGTTGCCAATCTGGCGGAGAGGGAGGGATTCGAACCCTCGGACCCCGTAAAGAGTCAACATCTTAGCAGGATGCTGCATTCGACCGCTCTGCCACCTCTCCGATAGCGCTAAGAATACAGAATGAATAGCTATCTATCAAGCCTGTGATCCATGTCGGCATCGTGTTGCTTGCTCTCAACGAGCTGCCTAGCCTCTTCTATTGCTTGGGTAGGGCTAATTTCTTTTGTGACGGTCAGCTTATGAATAATTTCTTTGAATGCAGACGGTTCAAAATCTTGGCGCCCCATTTGTTCTGCTTGTTGGGATATTGCCATCACTTCACTCACCGCAGTTGCCATATCTATTTCTTTTATTTTTTCCATATGCTTTATTTATAGCATTTTGAAATGTAAACTAAAATGCATGATGGAAGTAAAGATTGAAAAATCGTGGAAGGAGCGCTTGGCAGATGAATTTGAGAAACCTTATTTTAAGGAGCTGGTTCAGTTTGTAAAAGAGGAGTACAAGAATAAGGTTGTTTATCCGAAGCCGGCTTCTATTTTTAGAGCTTTTGACTTATGTCCGTTTGATAGGGTGAAGGTAGTAATTTTAGGCCAGGACCCGTATCACGGTCCAAAACAGGCCAATGGACTGTGTTTTGCGGTGAATAAGGGCATTGCCTTACCGCCTTCGCTAGTGAATATTTATAAAGAACTGGGGAGCGATGTGGGAAAAAAAACTGCAAAAGCCCGTTCGGCCCGTTCGGCAGGCTCAGGGCAGGCAGGGGATTTGGAGCGCTGGGCAAGGCAAGGAGTGCTTTTGCTCAATGCAACCTTAACTGTAGAGGCAGGGAAGGCCGGCAGCCACCAAAGAAAGGGTTGGGAAGAATTTACGGATGCTGTGATAAAAAAGCTTTCAGAAGAAAGAGAAGGATTAGTTTTTATTCTTTGGGGGAATTATGCAAAACAGAAGGGAGCGAGCGTAGATTTTTTAAAACACGAAATTATAACAAGTGCTCACCCTAGCCCGCTTTCGGCCCACAATGGATTTTTTGGTTCAAGGCCCTTTTCTAGGGCAAACGAATATTTAGAGGCGCAGGGAAAGGGGCTCATTGAATGGTGATTTATTGCTATTTAGCGGAGGCTTTGCATTTGGCAAAATAAGCTCTGCAAAGTCTCAAATTTCTTAGGCCTTCGCAGAGCTTTTTTGCCAAATGCTTGTAGCTGCTGATTCCGTAGATCTTATGGGGCGTGGTAAAATTTAAATATGAACTGGAAGGCTCCGGAATTTACATTTTTTGAAAAGAGCAGTGTTTGGTACACGGCCAGTATTGTGATTGCGCTGCTTCTAATACTTTTTGCATTTTTGCGAGGCAATGTGCTGTTTGGCATTTTTGCAATTGTTGCAGAGATTTTAATTCTGTATTGGGCTAGGCAGGAGCCGGATTTGATTGAGTATGAATTTAATGAAGCGGGGCTAGTGGCAGGAGAGAAATTTTATTCTCTCAATGAGCTTTCTGCGTTTTCTTTTGTCGCCGACCATCCCGACGATCCTTTTTTTGAGCTTGTTTTTGAGCCCATTAAGTTGAGCGCACAGTACATCAAAGTTCTTGTTCCGGCTGATTTGGTAGATGAGCTCTTTGATTATATAAACCAGTATCTTGAAGAATTTGATTACGACGAGTCTTTGGGCGAGCATTTGGCAAAAAAGTTGCGCTTTTGAAAACGCTGATATACACGCAGATCTTAAAATCTTTCCGCAGATCTGCATGCGGATCCCTTGGGGCTTGAGAGAGCGGTGAAAGATAGGTATATTGATTTGGCTATTGGCTCTCGTAGTTCAATGGATAGAATGCATCTTTGCGGAAGATGTGATCTAGGTTCGATTCCTAGCGAGAGCACACATAAATAAACGGCTCACACATATGTGTGAGCCGTTTACCCTTAGGGCGGACGAGGAGCCCGCCAGAGGCGGGTAAAAATCGAAATACTTCTCTTCTTCGTCATGCATAAATAAATACCCCTTTCGGGGCATTGATTTATGAGCGGATGAGGAGAATCGAACTCCCGTTTCCTCGTTGGCAACGAGGTATAATAGCCACTATATGACATCCGCCTCCGCTAGCGCTACGGCGGATAAATCCGCTAGGCTAGCCATATGCATGAAGATTCTTACTGAGCCGGTGGTGCTTCTGTTGGCCCGTTTGTAGTGGGTTGGCCGCTTGGAGCATCATAGCTGCTGCTTTGTCTTGTTACACCGGTTAGCACAAAGCTGCCTACAAGGCCAAGAATTACCACTGCCACTACAAGAAATTTAAGGAATGTTTTCATGCAAACAATTATAGCTTTGAAGAATTTTTAGTCAAACAAAAAACATCCCCCTTCGAGGATGTTTTTTGTTTGTTGTCTATTTCTTGTTTACCGCTTCTTTCAGAAGCTTACCTGCTTTGAACTTTGCTACGGTAGCTGCCGGGATTTTAATGCTTTCTCCGGTCTTTGGGTTAATTCCGTTGCGAGCGGCACGCTTGGAAGTTTTGAAGGTTCCAAAACCTGTTACTGCAACCTCTCCTCCCTTTTTAAGGGTCTTGGTAATAGTTTCAAACATTAGGTCTACTACTTCTTGGGCCTTTTTCTTTGAAGGAAGATCTGCTCCCTCCATCATTGCCTCAACTAATTCGGCTTTCTTCATGTTGTTGCTCTGCAACAACCGCGGATCTACACGCGGATCGCCCTTGCGGGCTGGCCCGGGGTTACCCGAGGACGCGGATCTACACGCGGAAGTTGAAGAATATAATTTTTAATTTTCGACTATGAATTACAGAGCCCAGTATAGCACAGGGCTCATTTGC
>JAUYME010000011.1 GCA_030699515.1 bacterium | reverse complement strand
ATCATCCCCGCTCTCATCTGTCTGGTCTTCTGGGCAATTAATTGCAAAGCCGAAAATGCTTGTGCAAGTATTGTCTGTGCCTTCTTCCGACCCATCGTTGCTGTCTTCGGGTTCATCGCCGCTATCTTCAGGGTCATCGCCACTTTCTTCGGGTTCATCACCGCTATCTTCAGGGTCATCAGTGCTTTCTTCGGGATCATCACCGCTATTATCACTTGAGCCTGTGTAGCTGCTGCCGGTCACCGTGAAGGTTTTAGTATTGCTTGTTTCCGTACCGGCAAAAATGACAGGATTTTGAACCAAGACGCTGTGAGTACCATTGCTTAATTTATCTGACGATACTTGAACGCCGATAAAGCCATTCTGAACAGTGTAGGGTGTTAGGGTTTGACTGCCATTAGATCCTGAATCAATAATGACTTTGGCGTTTGTTTCAAAGCTGGATCCCCAAATATATAGATATCTGGTGCCGCTTGATGTAAACGCAGAACCGCTAAAATACATAGTGCTGGGTGAAATTGAAGTAATGGTTGGCGTTGCAGCCATTGCTTGAGGCATAAGCATAAAGGCAAAGATGCTTACAAGCCCGATTGTTAGTAATTTTTTCATGAAATTTTTCAACTAATGAATAATTACTCAAATTATAGCACAATTTTGATAAAATCCGGCTTTATTGGGGATAGTAATTCCAGCGCGCTTAAAAGATTTTCCTTTCAATTTCACGCAGATGCTTTTCGCGCAGACTTGCAAATTCTTCGCCGTTCAGTCCGTGCTTGGCAATAATTTGGCGGCCGTATTTTGCACCGATGAAGTGGGGCATCAAAACATAGCTAGCCCCCTCTTCGTAAAGTTTTTTGGCTTCTTTTAGAGTGTGGGCAATGGCAACAACAAGAGCTTTATCATTTACATTTTTTACATAGCGGATAAGCAATGTGTTTGTCTCTTGATCTGGAATTGTGGAAACGACCAAACTGGCTTGATGTATGCCAAGTTCGGCCAAAAATTCAGCGTCTTGGGCGTCACCATAAAGGTTTGGAATGCCCTCCGCTTCAAGTCGGCGAATCATAGCCGGGTTAAAATCTATAACTAAAAAGCTTTTCTCTAGTTTCTTGGCTGCTCTTACCATCTCATCCCCCATTCTGTCGTAGCCAAAAATATAAATGTCTGAAGTATCGGAAGGAATTCTCTTTTCCACATTTTTGGTGCTGCGCCAGTCTAAAAATTGAAGAAATTTTTCTATGCGCGGGTAAATTTTATGCGCATACAGAATAAAGTAGGTAGAACCGGCAATTGTAATTAGGCCAACCAGTGTAATTAAGGAAACGATCTCTTCGTTAATGTGGCCCAAAGTAAGGCCCAGCCCGGCAAGGATAAGTGAAAACTCAGAAATTTGAGCCACTGTTAAACCGGCAAAAAAGCTGGGGCGCTTTCTGTAGCCAAGTAAAGTCATGATAATAAAAACAATGATGGGGTTTCCGATAAGAACGAAAAGCGAAAAGATAAGCGCGGGGAAGAAAAGAAAAGCCAAGCTTTCCAATATCATTTGCGTGCCAAGAAATACAAAGAAAAGAACCAAAAAGAAGTCGCGCATTGGTTTTAGCCTAGAGCTCATTTCGTAGGCAAAAGGAGTCATAGACATTAAAACACCGGCCAAAAGCGCGCCAATTTCTATTGAAAAGCCGATTAAATAAAAGATGGCAGAGATGCTAAGGCCCCATGCGAGAGTGCTAAGAAAGAGAAGCTCTTGTGAAGCACCAAAGAAAGAGGCGAAACGAGGCAGAATGTAGCGAACAATTGCGTAAAGCGCTGCGCTAACGATACAGAATTTAATGAAAAGCAAAGCTAGGGTTATCGCGATACCTCCAGACCCTTCTGCACTTAAGGCAGATACCATTACCAAAATGGCGGTGGCGATAATGTCTTGAACTAAAAGAAAACCTACAGAAATTTTCCCGTAAAGTTTGTTTAAATCTCCCCTATCGGAAAGAAGTTTTAAAATGATGATTGTGGAGCTAAAGGTAAGAGCAATGGCAATATAGATGGAAGCAATGTTGGAAAAATTTAGCCCTTTGGCAATTGCGAATCCGACAAGCGAAGTAAAGACAACTTGGCCTACTCCGGCAATAACAGATATTTTCCCAACTTCCTTAATAACCGTAGGGCTAAGGTGAAGGCCAACAATGAAAAGCAAAATAGTAATGCCGATTTTGGCAAATACCTCCAGCGCTTCTGTGGACTGAAGTACATTTAAAAAATATGGGCCAACTAAAATGCCGGCTAAAATGTAGCCGACTACTAAAGGCTGCTTAAGCACGCGCATTAACACAGAAAATGCCGCAGCGATAACAACAATAATGCTTAGTTCAACAAAAAGAGGCATTGATTATATTATATATCAAAGCCAAGAACGGACTGTTAAAGATGAATGCCTCCCTGATACTTTCTTTTTGTCATTGTAAATTCTCTTTTTGTCATCCTGAACTTGATTCAGGATCTACCGACTCAGGATCTAGATTCCGGGTCAAGCCCGGAATGACAGAAGGGAGGTTGATGAACCCAAATCCTTCGCTACGCTCCCTCCAGAGGCGGGCAAGCAGGATGACAAAAGTGTCTCAGCTTTTGTAGTGGTATGGGTAGTGGTATGGGTAGTGGTGGCAGTGACTAACAAGCCCCTTGCGTGTAGCCAATTACTCTTTCATTCATACAAGCAAAGCAAGAATTGCTAAATGTTTCAGGCACCGGATTGCAGGGCGTGGTAACGCACTCAACTTGGACTTGACCGCAAACCGGCTGATAAATTTCTATACAGGCGTCTGCATTTCTCTGGCTTGGCTGGCAGTAAGTAAATCCGGCCTGTTGATTTCCTTCAAGAGCGCGAATAATTTTATCTATTTGCGCTTGGCTTGTGGTAGAAATTCCCAGTCGGCTAGAAACATTGGCTAGCAAAGTTTGCATCCCCTGCTCTGTTATTGCCCTTTCGGCTGAATGAGGCGGAGTGTTGGCAGTATAGATAAAATTTATTTGTCCGTTTTGAACTTGATACACGCCAAGAGCCGCTTCTACCCCCTGAAAATCAGATGCCACTAACCCTGGGAAAGCCTGCATAAACATGTCTGGAGTAAAGCCCTCAATTGGCTGGCCAACTTGTGCGACAGCTTTGGCGTTCATTTGGTTGGCAAAGTAATCGGACACATTGCTTGAGCTACCTCCTGAATTGCCATTGCCAGGGTATTGAGAACCACCCCCCTGTCCCGGACACTGAGCAAATTCGCAGTTTGGGCCGGTTCGGCCTACAGCGCTGCCGTCTGGGCAAAGCTTTGCCTCCATGGTGCAGG
>JAUYME010000009.1 GCA_030699515.1 bacterium | reverse complement strand
AACCGTTCTACATCAAACTCATGCAGATCGATGTAGAACAAATTCAGCATTTATACGTTCTACACTAGTCTTGTGTTCCACACATAATGGCAGTTTGGCTGGATAAATTTTTAGAGCAATTCAAGGCGCGAACTCGCAGGTGATGCCGATATAGCGCATCATCGAGAGTAAGCAACGAAAGGATTGTTTAAAAATTTCTCCTGTTCAAGCTGGCAGAATGTGTGGAATACAAGACATAAATGTAGAACAAAGCGACAATAAGAAATTAGAATTCAATATTTTCTTGTTGTCCCAATATTCCTGGATTGGATTTAGTTAGCAGCTTTTGTTGCTAATTAATGACAATTCAAAGGCGAAGCCTTAGGGCTTTGTCTATATTATGAGGATTTGATCCTGGTCCAGGATGAACGCTGGTGGTGTGGATAAGGCATGCAAGTCGAACGAAACATTTTTATGTTTAGTGGCAAACGGGTTAGTAACACCTTGGTACCTACCCTGAAGACGGGAATAACTTCGCGAAAGTGAAGGTAATACCCGATAGTCTCGCAAGAGTAAACGATTTATCGCTTCAGGATGGGCCTAGGCTCGATCAGCTTGTTGGTGAGGTAATGGCTCACCAAGGCTACGACCGATAGGGGGGCTGAGAGGCCGATCCCCAACATTGGAACTGAGACACTGTCCAAACTCCTACGGGAGGCTGCAGTCGAGAATATTCCGCAATGGACGAAAGTCTGACGGAGCGACACCACGTGCAGGATGAAGGCCTTCGGGTCGTAAACTGCTTTTATTAGGGAAGAAGTTATTGACGGTACCTAATGAATAAGAAGCTGCAAACCTCGTGCCAGCAGCAGCGGTAATACGAGGGCTTCAAGCGTTATCCGGAATTATTGGGCGTAAAGCGTACGCAGGCTGTCTAGTGCGTCTTGTGTGAAATCTCAACTGCTCAACAGTGAGAATTGCGCAGGATACGGCTAGACTAGAGAATGTGAGAGGTTAGTGGAACTCAAAGTGTAGGGGTGAAATCCGTTGATATTTTGGGGAACACCGAAGGCGAAGGCAGCTAACTGGCACATTTCTGACGCTCAGGTACGAAAGCGTGGGTAGCGAATGGGATTAGATACCCCAGTAGTCCACGCCGTAAACGATGTTCACTAGCTGTTTCGAGTATCGACCCTCGGAGTGGCGTAGCTAACGCGTTAAGTGAACCGCCTGGGAAGTACGGCCGCAAGGCTAAAACTCAAAGGAATAGACGGGGACTCGCACAAGCGGTGGAGCGCGAGGTTTAATTCGTTACTAAGCGGAAAACCTTACCCAGGCTTGACATTCTAATGAAAGACTCAAGAAATTGAGTCCCCTCTTCGGAGCATTAGGACAGGTGCTGCATGGTTGTCGTCAGCTCGTGCTTTGAAGTGTTCCCTTAAGTGGGGTAACGAGCGCAACCCCTACTCTGTGTTACAAGTGTCACAGAGGACCGCCCCCGCTTTTGCACGCAAGGTGCAGAAGCGGAAATCACCAAATCACAAACTCCAAATTCAAAAACATCTTTGATTATTGGTGCTTGATGATTGGTTATTCTTTTACACGCTTTGCGTATAAAAGCGGGGGAGGAAGGAAGGGATGACGCCAAATCAGCATGGCCCTTTGATGCCTGGGGCCACACTCGCGCTACAATGGTTAGTACAATGGGTTGCCAAATCGTAAGATGGAGCTAATCCCAAAAAACTAGCCTAAGTTCGGATTGAGGGCTGCAATTCGCCCTCATGAAGTCGGAATCGCTAGTAATCGTGAATCAGCATGTCACGGTGAATACGTTCTCGAGTCTTGTACTCAAAATGAAATGCGCCGGGCAGCTATTTTTTGCAAGGAGGTTCAAATCCTCCCTGTGCGCAAGCACAGTAGTGAAAAGAATAGGTCGCGTGCAGTAATGCCACGACTGAAGGATTCTTAGTAGCAAATTACAGCCCTCAACTTTAATCTGTCTTAGCCGACTCTTACGGTGAGTTACGAGGAAGGTTAGATCAAAAAGACAGGAGGGATGTTTGGAACTGCAAATTATGGTAACCCCGGGAGACCCTTTGTTCTGAAAGGATAGAAAGGAAGATTTATAATGACGCTGCGTTAATGTATAATTAATGCATGCAGAAAAAATCTTCAAAGAATAAAGGGAGTCAGCTGCGTCATAGTAGTCCGAAGAACATCGGACGAAGGACAAAACCGATAGTGACACCAGAATACATAGTTGGATTCACAGACGGTGAAGGATGTTTCTACGTTAATGTCAGCAAATCGTCTGCTTATAGAGCAGGCTATGCGGTACAAATGCACTTTCACATTAAAGTAAATGAGAAAGACAAAGAAGTACTTGATAAAATTAGAAACACTCTAAACTGCGGAGCAGTATATTTCCAAAAGGAAAAGCGGCGCAATCATGCGCAATGCTACAGATATACTGTTTCATCCAATAAAAACATCTTGGAAAAAATTATTCCTTTTTTCCATAGTTATCCTCTCCAAGCACCAACAAAGCTAAAAAGCTTTAACTACTTTTGCAAAATTGCAAACTTAGTCAGGAATGGAGAGCACCTTAAACATTCTGGAGTTAGAAAAATTCAGAGATTAAAGTCCAAAATGAATTTAAAAACTGTCGGGTTCGCGTAGTGCGGGAAATCCGCTTGCTACGTGGGAAAGCGAAATTTATCCATTATCGCAATCCGCCCGTCAATGCAAGGGAGCTGGGAGTACCCGAAGGATCACCTCGGTGGTACGAAGGTAAGCTCAGTGACATGGCATAAGTCGTAACAAGGCACGCGTAGCGGAAGCTGTGCGTGGAACAATTAAACTTTTCTTATTTATCGTTTGATAAATAAGGAAGTGTCGATTCATCTTTTAGATGACAAAAAGGTTTTGATCGTGGAGCCTTCAAAAAAGTCACGATTATTGGGACAACTAGAAAGTGTTGAAAACAAAAAATAAGTGTTGAAAACAAAAAGAGGCGCGCTAGCGCCTCTTTTATTTACCTACACCCTGCATTCTGCACCCTACCTCCTCTCTTTATGTTAAAATCAAACACATGGAAACAGCAAACCCAACAGCAGCACAGCCACTAACAGACAGGAAAATCCTCCTGGTGGAAGACGATGAATTTCTTTCCTCGCTAATCAAAAATCGCTTGGAAAGAGAAAAATACAAAGTTACCTTAGTTAGCGATGGCCTGAAAGCTCACGATACCCTCAAACAAGGCGCTCACAACCTTATTCTTTTAGACATCATCCTTCCCAACAAGCTTGGTTTTGAAATCTTGGAAGAACTAAAACGCGATCCAACCATCACTACCCCACCGGTAATGATTATCTCTAATCTCGGACAAGAAGAAGATGTTAGGCGCGCGCAAGAACTTGGCGCGATAGACTATTTTATCAAAGCGCAAATCATGATTGATGATTTGGTTGCGCGCGTGAACAAATTTTTTGAACTCGGGCCCGATAAATATCAGCCGGAGTAATTTCTTCTCTGTTAATAAGTAAAACCCTAAAATCAAGCTATAATTATTACAAATTCCAAAAGCCAAAAAATTGGCTAGGTTATTTTAAAAATTAACAAAAATAAATATGCAAATGAAAGGAAAAGGATTTACGCTGATTGAACTGCTTATCGTTATCGGTATATTGGCGGTTCTAGCCACAATCACCATTCTTGTGCTTAATCCGGCACAGTTGTTCGCCCAAGGCCGAGACAGTCAAAGAATTACTGATCTTGGCGCGGTTAGAAGTGCGATCAGCCTTTATTTAGCCACAGTTTCAAGCCCTGACATGGACGAAGGAGGAGGCGCCTGCGGAACGAACTACTGGTCAACTATCACAGGCTCAACTGAAGGCTTTACGGGCACACCTACCCTAGACGCCAGCCACGGCCAAGAAGTGGACGGCGCCGGATGGATTCCGATTACCTTCAGCGATGTTACAGGCGGCTCTCCTCTTGCCGCATTGCCACACGATCCAAGCAACACCACTGCTCTTAACTACCAGTATCAGTGTAACGACACGGCAAAAACTTTTGAGCTAAACGCTATTATGGAAAGCACCAGATACGCTAGTGGCGGTGATGACGACGTTGAAAGTACCGATGGAGGAGACAACGACAATATCTACGAAATTGGCTCCGCCCCCGGCCTAGCCCTGTAACTAGTTAAAATGCAAATAAAAGGAAAGGGATTTACTCTGATTGAGCTGCTTATTGTTATTGGCATCCTTGCGATACTTGCCACAATTACAATTCTTGTGCTTAATCCGGCACAGCTCTTTGCGCAGGCAAGAGACAGTCAAAGAATTACCGATCTTAGCACAGCCAGAAGTGCTCTTAGCCTATATCTATCAACAGCTACAAGTCCCGACCTTGGTGATGACAGTGGCGGAACCTTTACTTGCGGAACACACTTTGCAACAAGCCTAGATGGTGCCGCCAGCACCTTTACCGCCAGCACGGCAAACGCAGCACATTCCGGAGAAAGCGCTGTTGATGGCAGCGGCTGGATTGCAGTAGATCTATCTTCAACCTCGGGCGGATCACCGCTTGCCACCCTTCCAACCGATCCAATCAACAGCAGCTCGTTTTACTACGGATACAGCTGTGACCAAACAGAGCTGACCTTTGAGCTTAATGCCATTATGGAAAGCACTAAATATACAAACGGAGGCGATGATGACGTTGAAAGCACCGATGGCGGCAACAATGACGATGTTTATGAAGTTGGATCGGATCCGGGCTTAAATTTGTAATGCAGATTACTCTTTTCACCAACATCCTTATCTTGCTGGTTATCTGGGGAGCGCAATTAAAATTGCGCTCCTTTTTGTTAAAAAAAATAAAGCTCATTCTCACAACCGCAATCCTTGCACCGGCAATAACACTGCTGGGCTACTCTTATATTCTTTATGGTATCTGGCTCAATTCTCCTCCTCCAATAAGATACTTTCTACCTCCTCATAGCCCAATTAGTTACTATTTTTTTACCATTGGCAGGCGCTTCTGGATTAGCTACTTTATCGCCCTGCTCATTGCTCTAATTTTTCTTTTACTAATGCAAAGCATCAAAAAAGAAAGAAGGGGTCTAATTTTTGAAAAAGAAGAGCCATATCTAATTTGCGCCGCCCTTGTCCTGGTCGGGCATCCTTTTTGGATAATTTATCTGCTCTTTTCTATTCTGATTTATCTTATCTTCAGCTTTGCAGCAAAGGGCAAACGCATTTCACTTTATTATCTCTGGATGCCAATTGCTATCCTAATTCTTGCTCTATCTCCCCTGCTAAATAACATAGAGGCACTGAGCCAAGTTAAGCTTTATTTATAATCTCCGGGGGCTTAAAGCCGTGCTAAAATTTAATCAAAGCGCTGCCTTTTGCGCTCTTGTTTATTATGTTACAGATCCCCAAAGAAGAACTGAAATCAATCCTGGTAAAAGACGGCCTGCTAAGCCCGGAAAAGTTTGATTCTTTTCTGAAAAAAGCAGGCAACGAAACTGCCAGCCTTGCCCGCCTCATCATTACCGACGGAATTATGAGCGAGGAGTATTACAATACTTTATCGGCAAAATACTACGGTGTTCCCCTTGTGGAACTAGACCCGGCCACCATAGACAAAAAAGTGATGCAGTTGATTGATGAGCGCTTTGCTCAGCAGCGTTACATAATTCCATTTAGAAAACAAAAAGATGGCAGTATTGATTTGGCCATGGAAGATCCCAGCGATTTGGCCACCATTCAATTCCTGGAAAGGAAGTTTAATGCCCGTATCAATCCTTACCTTGCACCCAAAAAGAGCTTCGGACCGGTCTTGGCTCTCTACGGCAAACAGCAGGTAGAAAGCTTTAAAAAAATTATTGAAAAAAACATCCAGGCTTCGCTTAAGCTTGGCGCCAAAGACGAAGAAGAGGCCGCAGAAGAAATTCCCATCATAGCCATTACGGACAATCTGGTCTCCTACGCTTTCGCTTTGGGCGCATCCGATATTCATATTGAAGCTTTAGAGAAAGAAATTCTTGTGCGTTTCAGAATTGACGGCGTCCTCAAAGAAATAATCAGAATGCAGAAAGAAATTCACCCCGCAATTGTTGCCAGATTTAAAATTCTTGGAAGAGCCAAGCTGGACGAGCACCAAAAACCGCAAGATGGGCGTATCCGCTATAAAATCGGAGATGAAAACGTGGATCTTCGTCTTTCAATTCTGCCCACTCTTTACGGCGAAAAAGTTGAGCTGCGTATTCTTGGCAGCGCAGGACACATCTTAAACTTTGAAGATTTGGGAATGTATTCGGAAACAGTTGAAGTTCTGGAGCGCAACGTAACAAAAAGTTTTGGTATTGTGCTCATTACCGGACCAACCGGATCCGGTAAGTCCACCACCCTTTACGCCATCCTGAATATGGTTAACCGGCCGGAAGTTAATATAGTGACCGTAGAAGATCCGATTGAATACAACATGCAATATATTAATCAAACTCAGCTAAATCCGACGGCGGGAGTAACCTTTGCCACCGCACTGCGCTCTATTTTGCGCCAAGACCCAAATATTATCATGGTTGGTGAGATTAGAGACAATGAAACTGCAGAGATATCGGTGCACGCCGCTCTAACCGGACACTTGGTGCTTAGTTCTTTGCACACCAACGATGCTCCTACCGCCATCCCTCGCCTTTCCGACATGGACATACCGCCCTTCCTTATCAGCGCGGTGATTAATGCCATAATGGCCCAGCGTCTTGTGCGCCGTCTTTGCGCAACCTGCATGTATTCATACAAAATCAGCGAAGAAAGCAGGAAAGAAATTAAAGATCAGGTCAAAGCTCTTGGCGTAGAAGACGAAATTAATATCCCCGAGATTTTCTTCCGGGCAAAAGGCTGTGAAGCCTGCAATAACAGCGGCTATAAGGGCCGAATGGGTATTTTTGAAATCCTTGAAGCCAACGAAGAAATTCGCGAATATATTGTTGATAAAACATTCACCTTGAATGAACTAAGAAAACTTGCCAGAAAATCCGGAATGAAATCCATGTTTGAAGATGGGCTCAAAAAAGCTCGTGAAGGAAAAACCAGCTTGGAAGAACTAATGCGAGTCATCCGAGAGTAAACACCAATGCGATACCAATATACAAATGCATGCTAATGATGCAAATGGCTACAAATAAAACAAAGTCTTCATTCGTTGCCCATACGCCCGCCTGCGCGCAACGCGCGGGCAGGTTGATTAGTATATAATTCGTTGATTAGTATCTTAAATATGCAGTTTAAATACACAGCACGCAACGCCAACAACAAAACCATAGAAGGAGTGGAAGAAGCCTCCGGAACGGCAGAGCTTCTTCAAATTTTGGCTAAAAAGAATTTAATTCCCATTTCCGTTACAACCCTCAAGGGAAAAGCGGCTCTAAGCGGAGGCAAAAAGAGAGTCAGGGCCAAGGTCAGCCTCACAGACAAAATCTTTTTAAGCAAATATATCAGCATTATGCTTAAGGTGGGCACAGATCTTTTCCAAGCTATTAATATTTTAATTGCAGACTTCAAACGTCCCGGACTGCGCGGCCTCCTGACAGAAATTAGAGACTCGCTGGAAAAAGGTCAGCCCTTTTATTCAACCTTTGCAAAATATCCGGAATATTTTTCCCCGGTTTTTATAAACTTGGTTAAATCCGGAGAATCATCAGGAACACTTGAGCAAGTTTTTGAGGATCTGCACGTTCGCCTTTCAAAAGAAAAGGCCCTAAAAGCAAAAATCAGAGGAGCGCTAATGTACCCCAGCATCCTGCTTTTGCTTTCCTTCTTAATACTTATATTTTTGATGACCTTTGCACTGCCTCGCCTCGCTGAAGTCTTTGGCGGCGGAGGTTTTGATCCCCCCACATTTTCAAGAATTGTTTTTGGCATCGGGCTTTTTGTGAATGCATACATCATCCCCATAGTCATTACTTTCGTCGGTCTTATAGTTTTTGCAGTCATCTTTTCAAGATCCAGAGCGGGAACATTATTTTTCAGACGCATAAGAACCAAAATCCCCGTAGTCAACCGTATCGTGCATAAGCTTGCCCTCCAGCGCTTCGCCTCTACCTTGTCTTCCTTGCTTAAAGCGGGCCTGCCTATAATGGACGCTTTGGATATCACGGCAGATGCCGTTAACCATCCTGCAATTGCAGCCGGAATCCTTAGAGCTAAAGAGAGCGTTTCCAAAGGAGTTTCGCTGGGTGACGCTTTTCGGCAAGAAAAAAGTTTTCCCTTGGTGGTCACCAACCTTATCGCTATCTCTGAAAAATCCGGCCAAATTGACGACATCTTGGGCACCCTTGGCGATTTCTATGAAGGCGAAATTGATAGTGAAATTAAGCGCGCCGTTTCATTGATTGAGCCCATCCTACTGCCCATCATTGGCCTTATCATTGGCGCCATTGCCGTTGCCATCATTATTCCAATTTATCAGCTTGTTGGACAACTCTAAAACGCAGATCCTAACGCGGATCCCTTAATAATACTCCACGGATCTACACGCAGATCAATGAAAAAAAACATAAACAACATTAAAATCACAAAAAAAGATCCGCGTGTAAATCTGCGGCCGAGTTTAAGATCCGCGTGTAAATCTGCGTCTGGCTTCACCTTAATTGAAATACTTATAAGCACTGCAATCGCCTTAGTGCTGACCGCAGTGGCAGTCAGCAACCTTGTTGGCTTTCGCACTGAAAAAAAGTTGGATAATACTGCCACGTCAATTGTTGCGCTGCTTAGAACCGCTCAGGAAAAATCCGTCAATCAAGAAGGCGGTGTAGGCTGGGGCGTATCCTTTAACAACTCAAGCACAACAAAAGATAGTTTTGAACTGTTTCAGGTAAACGAGACACTCCTTGCAAGCTCAAGCTATACCGGCGTACCGGGCACAAGCACCGATAAGCAGGCTATTTTCTCCGGCATTGAACTTGATACGCCGGAAATGGGAGAAAGGCTTAATGTGGCTTTTGATAAGTTCAGCGGACAATTAGACGCAGCCGAAACCATCGTCATTAATTCTAGTGCAAATTCAAGCAATCAAAGAACTAT
>JAUYME010000026.1 GCA_030699515.1 bacterium | reverse complement strand
AACTTGTCGGCAGTTATTTCAAAGTCTTGCTTTGGTTTTTCAAAATAAAGATTGATGCCGTGTTGCTTTGCAACAATAGCGGCTTGAGCAACAACTTCTTCAATAAAGGTAATAATTTGTGTCTTCTCAAAGTTGTAGCCGAATCGGCCTTCTTCAATTTTGGCCACGTTGAGGAAATCTTTAATAATGTTGCTTAATTTTTGGGCTGCTTTAGAGCCGGCTTCAAAAATTTCTTTGCGCTGGCCGGCGCTTAGCTCCGGCTTGGACAGTTCTTGAAAGGCCCAGTTGATGGCAGAGATTGGGGTTCTAAGCTGGTGGCTGGCCACGGTAACAAACTCGTTTTTGCTTTTAACAATACTAATTTGGCGAGTTTGGTCGGTGATAATTTTAACAAAAGCTTTTGGCTTGCCTTGTTCTGGCTGGATTGGGATGGTGATGGACTGAAGTTCTAGGTATGGCGTTTCAAAAGAAAGGTGTACCACCTGCGGATAGGCTCCGGGTTTTGAAATTTTCCTGATACTTGGGGCAAGGGAAGGAAACATTACCTGGCGCAGCAGAGAAAAACGCGGATTTTTGCTGGATTGTTGCAGGCTAAAGTCTTGGCCGATTATCTCAGCCTCTTTCAGTTGGAAAAGTTTTTCGGCGGACTTATTAAAGTTAAGAACTTTAAAATTTTGGTCGTAGGTAATCACCGCATCGTCTAAATATTTAACGATGGAGTCTAAAAGGCTTTGTTCCAGAGATAAATTGCTGGAGCTTTTGATTTTTTTAAAAGAATTTACAAAAAGAATTCCGGCAACGAGGATAAGTAATGCTATGTCAACATATTTAATCCAGCCCTCTGTGGCGAAAACGCTGATTAAAATAAGAACAAAAATAAAGCCAATAGCCACCCAAAAGGATCGGGCTTCTTTGCTTTTAAGAAAGTCTTTTAGAGAAGAGATAAAAGTGCGTGGCTTCATCAAACTTATTCTATCACTAAGAGAGAAAAGGAAATTCCCAAGTTACTCCCCGCCCGCCTCGCACGCCTGCCCGAAATGCAACATCGTTGCAGGCGGGCGAGAGCGTTGCGGGCAGGCAATTGACCCAATTTCCAAAAACAGGATCAACTACGATATGTATATGTTTCTGGACTTGTGCATTACGAATTACGAATCAAGCATTGGAAACAAGCTGCACTATATACCGTAATTCTGCAGAATTACGGTATATGATGCAGGTGCTATGTTGATATTGCTTCCAGCTCTTTTATTAGAGAAACAAAGCCGAAACGCTCAAAGTATTTTTTAAGCTCATCTTTATTTAATGGAATGGCGCGGATATCGTCTAGGGTGTCTAGGAATACGGGCAAATCTTTTTTGATTGTAGCCAGCTCTTTTGACTGAAGGGCAATTGCTTCATTGCCTTCAAGCTTTTTGGCAATTTTGGGGCTGATAATGACCAAATTTTCAAAAACACCCTCAACTGTTCCCCACTCTTGAAGCAGTGGCGTGGCGCTCTTTGGCCCAATTCCGGCTACTCCGGGAATATTGTCGCTAGCGTCTCCGGTTAAACCCTTTAAATCAATAATTTGTTTGGGTTCCAAGCCAAAATCTTCTTTCACCAGAGCTTCGTTGTACTGTTTTACCTCGCCTTTTGGGCGAATTAGGTCCACCACTACCTTATCGTTATCTACCAGCTGAAGCAGATCCTTGTCTCCGGAAAAAATGACAAATTGAGTGCCGTTTTTTGCGTTTTTGTAGCGTTCTACGAGCGTGCCGATAAGGTCATCGGCCTCAAAGCCCGGCAACTCAAAGCATTTGATTTTAAAAACATCAAAAAGCTCTCTGCTTTCTTTGATTTGCCAAATTAAATCGTCGTCTGTTTTGCTTCGGTGAGCCTTGTAAGCCGGAAAGCTTTCTTCTCTAAAGGTTTTTTCCGGCCTATCAAAACATCCGGCAATATAGTCTGGCTTTTGCTCTCTGAAAATTTTTAAAAAAAGCTTGGCCATGCCATAAAGAGAGCCAACCGGTTCGTTATTTGGGCCCATCAGCGGAGCCATGGCGTGATACATGCGGTGAAGTAGCGCATGGGAGTCTAGGAGCAGTACCTTTTTTGTGGGGTTTTCGTTACTCATTTTCTATTTCCAATAGCCTTCCTTTATCGTAGTGGCTGAATTTAATCCAAGTGCTGTCTTTAGGCAGATATTTCTCTACTTTCTCTGCCCATTCTATTAAAACCAAATTTGCTTTATTGTCCAAAATTTCTTCCAGCCCCAGATTTAAAATCTCTGCCGGATTTTCCAGCCGATAAGTGTCTATGTGGTAGGCCTGCTTAAACTTAGATCCTTTAAGTGGGTAGCTTTTGATAATTAAAAAGGTGGGGCTGATAACTTGTTCTTTAACTTTGAGCTGTTTTAAAAAGCCTTTACTAAAAGTGGTTTTGCCGGAGCCAAGTTCTCCGCTTAAAGCGAAAACTCGGGCATTTTCTTTAGCCGGTTTTGTTTTTTTGGCTAGCTTTTTGGCAAAATCTACCAGCTCTTCTTCGTTACTGAGTATTAACTTATCCATTCTTCTGCACTTGGTTTAGAACTTTCATTTGCGAACTCGCCCAAGAGCTCCTCTTCTTCGCTTTTTGGTATTTTATTGACTAGGAAAACGGTCAGACCGGCTAAAATCAGCGCAAAGATAATTGATAAAAATACGGGGCTTTGAGCGCTTGAGCTTAAAATGTTGGCTTGAAGCGGTTCTAGCGCATAGCTTTCAAAAAGCTCGTTTCTAATTTCTTCCGTTATCTCTATTTCTTTTTTAATGATCTGGTCTTCTCCCGCTTTACCAATATAAGAGAGTTCATCTATTAAAGAGCCGGCTGGGTTATAAAGATAAAGAGTTTCGCCGTCATTATTTAGTGTAAGCGAAGAACCTTTTAATGGGAAACTGATTTCTTGATTTGCCTCTATTTGGCCAAAAAGCCAAAAGCTTCGCCCCGCCTCATCTTTTACATACCAGCCGCTTAAATTAGCTGCACTTTCACTGTCGTTAAAAATGCTGAAGAGCTCGCCTTCTTTATCTGAGCCGGCAGGATTGGGAAGAAAACTTCGTATTTCCATCTTCCTGTTAGACTAAAACAGATTTTTCTGTTTCTTGATGTGCTCATGCCCAAGGTCGGTGGCCTTTCTTCCTGCCGGAGTTCTATTGAGAAGACCAAGGCTGATAAGATAGGGCTCGTAAACTTCTTCGATTACGCTTTTGTCTTCGTTTAGAGCGGCGGCAAGAGAAGAAAGGCCAACCGGACCACCGTTAAACTTTTCAATTATGGTTTCCAGAATGCGCCTGTCGTGGGGGTCAAGGCCAAGATCATCAACTTCTAAGAGCTTCAAGGTTTTTTCTGCCGATTCTTTATCAATCTTTAGGTAATCGTGAACCTGGGCGTAGTCGCGCACCCTTCTTAAGAGTCGGTTGGCAACACGAGGGGTGCGCCGGCTGGCATTGGCAATAATTTTTAGCGCCTCTTCATCTATTTCCAGATTTAAGGTGCTGGCGTTGCGTCTTAAAATATCTTCAATATCTTGCTTTTCGTAATAGTCCAGCTTAAAGCTGGCGCCAAAACGGGAACGAAGCGGGGTGGAAAGCAAGTTTGGCCTGGTGGTGGCAGCAATCATGGTAAATGGCGGAAGATCCAAGCTTAGAGTTCTGGCACCCGGTCCTTTGCCAACAATAAGATGAAGTTTTCTGCTTTCCATAGCCGGATAAAGCACTTCTTCAATCAGGCGATTGATTCTGTGAATTTCGTCAATAAATAAAACATCATGTGCGCTTAAATTGGTGAGCACGGCAGCTAAATCCCCCATCTTTTCCAAGGCCGGTCCGGAAGTAACCTTTAAATTTGCGCCAAGCTCACTGGCCACAAGATTGGCGAGCGTGGTTTTGCCAAGTCCGGCAGAGCCAAAAAACAAAAGATGGTCGCAAGATTCTTCCCTTTTCTTGGCAGCATCAATAATAATTCGCAAATTATCCTTCACTTTTTGCTGTCCAACGTATTCTTGCCAGCTTTTTGGGCGCAAAATTGAATCAATAGACTGTTCGACATTGTTTGCGTTTGTGTCTATCTTTAAGTCTTTCTCGTCCATTACTTATAGTATCTAGCATCCTGTAGCTTGTATCAAGTATTAAAGGAGAGAATGTAAGAAATAGAATGTAGGATGTAGAGAGGGCAAAAAGAAATTCGGGAAAGGGCTTGTGGGTAAGCCTTGGTTAACTGGGTGGTGGACTGAGCTTTGCTTTTTATAAGTCTTATATGACGGATAGGTCTTATCGGACGAATCCGACCTATGCGGCCAGGAAAGCCCGCCTGGCAAGGCTTGACAGAACTTTAATAATTTGCTAAAATGTGGTTAATTCTGTTCAAATTACCTCCCGTTTTGATGTGGGCAATGGAATAAAGCTTAGATATTCGGACATTTTGGCTTCGGCTGGAATGCTCCTCGGCTTTATTCTGACTTTCTCTTTTTAGAGATCTTAATCGGTATCCCCCCAGGTGCTGGTTGTGCCCACTTCAAAGCGGGGTTTTAATTTTAAACACCAATACACTAATTTTCACTAATCGCCGAATGCGAGCTGCCTTATTTTTATACTTTATTGGGTGATTAGCGACCCATTCGTACATTAGTGTTTTAACCCTCAAGGGGCCCTGTAACCTTTTCTAGTTCCTCAATACTAGTTATTCCGAGTAAGGTTTTTATTAGCGCATCTTGCTGAAGCGTAACCATACCTTTTTCGCGTGCAAATTTGGAAATTTCGGCTTCTCCGGCATTTTTTTCAATAAGAAATTCCATATCTTCGTTAACGTAGAGCAGTTCGTAGATTCCAATTCTTCCTTTGTAGCCGGTGTTGCCGCACTCTTTGCAGCCGGCTTCTTTGGCTTTATAAAGGCTGAGTTCTTTTGGCATTGACCCCTTAGCCCTTTGGGGAGTTTTTAAAACTACTGCGCTTATTTTTTCTTGAAGGGACTGATCTATTTGCTGTTTTTCTTTGCAGGAAAGACAAAGTCGGCGAACAAGCCTTTGGGCAATAATTAAGTGAAGCGCCGCTCCAATACTTCCGGCCGGTGCACCAAGATGAAGTAGGCGCGGAATTACTCCGCTAGAAGAATTGGTGTGTAGTGTGGAAAAAACAAGATGGCCGGTAAGGGCGGCCTGAACAGCGGTGGCGGCAGTGTCTGTATCTCTAATTTCTCCGACAAGGATAATATCGGGGTCTTGGCGCATAATGGCTTCCAGGCCATTGGCAAATGTGTAGCCTTTCTTTTTATCTACTTGGGTTTGCTCAATATTATCCAAGTGATACTCTATCGGGTCTTCAATGGTGATAATTTTTTTCTCGCTTGTCGCAATTTTTTTAAGAAAGGCGTACAGAGTGGTGGTTTTACCGGAGCCGGTTGGCCCGGTGTTTAAAATCATGCCGTTTGGCGTTTTTAGCGCTTTCTCTACCATTTCTAAATCGTCGCGGCGCATTCCCAGGTCGTTTAGCTTAAGCTGGATGATGCGCGGGTCCAGCACACGGATAACAATTGTTTCTCCATATTCGGAAGGGATGATGGAAACTCTCAGTTCAATTGTGTTTTGTCCCAAAGTAAAACTAAAGCGTCCGTCTTGAGACTTGCTGGTGATGTTGATTTGAAGAGACGCAAGAAGTTTTATCCTGCTAACGGTAAGCCGATAGGCGCTGCTATTAAGTTTTGCAGCCAAGTCTTGCAGTACGCCGTCAATTCTGTAACGGATTTTTGCTCCGCCTTTTTCTGTTTCAATGTGAAGGTCGCTAGCGCGTAGTGAAAGCGCTCCGGCTAAAAGCACTTCCAATACATCGCCAATGGATCCTGTTTGGATTTTTCCTTCAACTAAATTACTAATATCTTCTCTGGTTTTTATTTCACTGCTAAGCTCCTCAAGGTTTTCATCAATTACCTCCATCCGCTTGCCAACCTGGGCGGTGTTTTTGGGGACGAAGCGGTAAAAACTCCAGGCATATTCCAGGCTGTCACCAGAGGAAATGAAGACTTTGGGTTTATAGCCTTGCTTTTCCAGCTTTTGAATCTCTGCTTTTGTTTCAGGGTGCTCGGGATTTGCCACAGCAATGAAAAGATCTTTGTTTCTGTCGGCAAAAATAGCCATTTTTAATTCTCTGGCTCGTTTTTCTTCTAAAATCCCAAGTGCCTCGGTTGAAATTGGGATTCTTTTTAGGTCTACATAGCCCCTATTTCCCTTAACTGCCTGGGTTTTTACAAGACGCTCCTGGGACTGACTCCAGGCTTTTTTTAGGCGCTCCTTTAAGGCTCTGTTGTCGTTTGAAAGCATATAAAAACAGGGTGTAGGAATTAGGTTATAGGGTATAGGGAGGGAAGTAATTATATAATTACTTTTATTCATTCCTGCACTATGTTTATTATAGCGTGTTTGCGTGGGGTGGGGGTGTTTTGATAAAATTGGAGTCAATATGTGATGTGGCTAGAGAGGGCTACCCTTCGACCCATTCGGCAGGCTCAGGGTAAACAAGCTCAGGGTGCTCTTATTTCTAGCCAATCGTTAACACTCTTGGAGAGATAAGGCATGAGCGGACACAATAAGTGGTCAAAAATTAAGCATAAGAAAGCAGCGACGGATGCTAAGAAGAGCAATCTTTTTAGTAAGCACCTTGGTGCTATTTCGGCTGCGGCAAAGGGTAATCCCAGTCCGGATGCAAACCCTACCTTGCGTAGCGCCATTGAGCGGGCTAAGGCGGACAACGTGCCGGCTAGCAATATAGAAAATGCCCTAAACAGAGCAAGGGAGACAAAGGATTTGAGCGAGATGATTGTTGAGGCCTATGGGCCGGAAGGAATTGGAATAATTATTGAGGCGGAAACCGACAACACAAACAGGACAATTGCCGAGTTAAAGAAATTAATTGCTGATAGCGGCGCAAAATACGCTGAAAGCGGCAGCGTTCTATGGGGTTTTGAAAAAGATGAAAATCAGAATTGGAAAGCAAAATTTCCCCAGACAGTTTCTAAAGAAGCCAAAAATAAGCTTGAGGAAATTAAATTAAAACTTAGCGAGCACAGCGATGTTGTTTCGGTTAGTAATAATTGCCGGAAGGACGAATTATGAATCTTGAATTATGAATCATGGGGCTGGAAACGAGCTGAAGCTCGTTTCTCTTAGGGCGGGCATGCACCGTAATTCTGCAGAATTACGGTACATAGGACATCGTGTCTAAAGCTAAACCTTAGTTCGCCTCCAGCTCCCACTGTTGGAAGTCCGACTTCCAACAGTGGTTTGCTAGTTGAAGAGCACTATTTCGTTTTCGAAAACGTTGCCGTCTTCATCGGCAACGACAACCTTGAGTGTATTTTGCGTTCTGAGATTGATGTCGGATACATCTAGGCTGGAATCGTAACTGTAACTATTGGAGAAGAAACCCTCTCTTTGATCTAAAAGATTGTTGTTAAGATAAATTTCTATTGCAGCGATATCTTCTTCAAGAAGAATGTCAAAACTTAATTGCAATGTATCATCATCTATGTTGTCTCCGTTTTTGGGGTTAATAAACTGAATTCCTTGTGAAAGGCCGGTTATCGCGTTTTGGGCAATCCTTGCCCCAGAGGGAATTGTTTGGTTGTATTCTAAGCTATTGAAACCTGGCATGTTTGCGCTTGCCCAGCTGACTACTGCAGACTCCCAGTTTTCAAACTGAGAATCGGTTGATCCGTAGCGCGGTTCAGGCCCCTCCGGTTCGCTTTTGTCCACATAAAAGAGAATATTGTGTACTTGCGGATAATAATTACCGCCGTCTTCATAAACTACAACAGACTCGCCTCTTAGTACGGGCTTTTCCGGAGACTGCTGAGTGGCACCGGGAAATACTTCCGGCTCGCGAGTTTTTAAAGCTTCTGAGAGAAAAGCGTTCCACATTGGAACGGCTGCAAGAATAGAGCTTCCTTGGGCGGTCATTGGAGTATTATTGTTGTTTCCGGCCCAAACACCAACGGCAAAGTTTGGAGTGTAGCCAAAAGCCCAAGCGTCTCGATAGTCGTTTGTGGTACCGGTTTTTAGCGCGACATCGTAACCCGGGAAAACCGTGAGATTAAAACTGCTTTGGAAAAGTCCGGCTCGGGCATTAAGATCGGTAAGAATGTCGTTAACCATTCTTGGGTATTTCGGAGCAATAACGCGCTTTGGCTCATCTTCAAATTCTTCCAAAACTTTCCCGTCTCTATCTTCAATTCTTAAAATCATACTTTGGGGATGATAAATCCCTTCCTCGGCAAGCGTGGAATATGCGCCAAGAAGTTCCATTAAAGTAACCTCGCCTCCTCCAAGAACCAAGGAAAGGCCAAAACGGGAGGGGTCGTTTAGAGTGGTGACGCCAAAATCTTCCATCAGTGAAAGTACGTTGCCCATCCCGGCCAGATACAGAGTTTTTACTGCCGGAACGTTAATAGATTGAGCCAGAGCAGTGCGCATGGCGACCGGACCTCTGAAAATATTGTCAAAGTTGTGGGGTTGATAAGAGCCGGCTGAATTGGCATTGAACTCGGTTAGAGCATCAAAGAGTATGGTTTCCGGGGTAAAGCCTTTTTTGAAGGCCGTAAGATAGGCAAAAGGTTTTAGCGCGGACCCCGGCTGCCTAAGGCCCAGGGTGGCGACGTTAAAGTTTCCCTCGTTATCGCTATCAAAGTAGTCTTTAGAGCCAACCATGGCCAGAATTTGGCCGGTGTCGGTATCTTGGGCAAGCAGGGCGCCGTTAGTTCCGTTATAAAGATTGTTGTTTCGCTCTACCCCCTCTTTTACCACCTCTTCGGCAATTTCCTGAAGCTCCCAATCCAGGGTGGTAATAACCTTAAGGCCGGCTCGGCGAACAAAATCTTCTCCATATTTTTCACTTAAATACTCCTGAACGGCAATTGAAAAGTGTGGAGCTTTTACGGAGCTACTTACCTTCGAAAACTCTAGCTCTTCTTCCTGGGCCTCTAATTTTTCCTCTTCGCTGATGTATCCCAAGTCTTCCATTCTTTTCAGAACAAAGTTTTTTCTTTCCATCAGCTCGTCTACGTGCGAGCCCCAAGGGGAGTAATAGCTTGGCGCTTGAGGGAGAGAGGCTAGCAGGGCTGTTTCTGCCAAACTAAGGTCTTCAACTGATTTTTCAAAATAAGTTCTAGACGCAGATTCTATTCCATAGGCATTGCCCCCATAGGGAATTTGGTTTAGATAAAGAGCAAGAATTTGATCCTTGCTGAATCTATTTTCCAAACGGAAGGCTAAAATAAGCTCTTTAGCCTTACGGCTAAAAGTTCGGTCGGCACTAAGGAAGGCGTTTTTTGCCAGCTGCTGAGTAATAGTGGAGCCACCTTGGCGGATTCCGCCTTGCGTTAGATTAACAAAAACGGCTCTGATTATTCCTTTCAGATCTATGGCTTTGTGCTGGTAAAAGTTGGCGTCTTCAATGGCGATGGTGGCTTCTTTTACGTGATCCGGAATTTGATCAAATGGAACAACGGTGCGCTTTTCTTCTTCAAAAAGCTCATAAAGAAGAGTTTCTTCGGTTCTATCGTAGATTTTTGTAGACTCAACCACCTGGCGCGCTCCCAAGGCTTGAGGGCTTGGCAGATCTTTAATTAAGAAAAGAATGCTGGCCAGGCCAATAACCGCTACAAGCAAAAACAAAAGAATCAGCCAAAGCAGAACTTTTTTAAAAGTAAGTTTTCCTTTTAGTTTCTTTAAAAGCTTAGGCATAAAATAATCCAAATGCTTCAAATAAAAATACAGGCGCCGTTAGTCTAGGAATATTAGACTAATGCTTCAAATAAAGAAAGGCTTATAATTGTTTGGCCTTAATACCGGTGGCGATTGCAATAGCTAAGGCATCGGCGGTATTATCTTCTTTGATTTTTTCCATTTTGAGAATAGCGGCGGTCATTTTTGCCACAGCTTCTTTATCTGCCGCTCCGTATCCGGCCACAAAACTTTTTACTTCGTTGGGGGTAATTTCAAGAAGCGATATTTGTTGCTTGAGTACGCAGGCGGCAATTACCCCCCGAGCTTGAGCTACCTCTATGGCGGTTTTTTTATTTTTGGCGAAGAAGATCTGTTCTAGGCCAACAAGGTCAGGGCTGGTTTTCTTGATAAGCCCATCAAGCTCTTTGTTGATCTCATAGATTTTTTCCTTAAATTCCTTTGCTTTGATTTTAATCAATCCGTAATCTAAAACCTTTAACTCTGAGCCACTTTCTTCAATAAGGCCAAAGCCAATGAGAGTGCTGCCAGGATCAATACCTAAAATCTTCATACGAAACTATCTTACGAACGTACGAATAAATACGAAAGTACGAACCTTTTGCTCCCTGTTCGTTTCTGGTTTTGCAGCATTTCGTACATTCGCTTATTTTCGTATTTTCGTAAGAACTAACTCTCTAGGGGCATGACGATGTAAAAGACAGATTCGTCTTTCAGGGGTTTTATTAGCGCCGGTTTTTGAGCTCCGTTTAGGTTAAAACTAATATCGTCTGAGTGCATTGATTGCACCGCGCTCATTAAATAGCGCCAATTAAAAGCAATTTCTTGGAAGTCTGCGCCTGCTCGCTTTACCGGGATGAGATAGTTGTTTTCCCCAACTGACTGAGAGCTTGAGTAAATTTCTAAAGTTTTTGATTCCGGCTTGAGGTTTAATTTAATATCGCTGCTTCGTCCGGAAAAGCCCGAAACCAGTTTAATTGCCGTGCTTAAATCTTTTTTCTCCAGTTCTAAATTTGTGTCAAAGCTTTTTGGAATGATTGCCTGATAATCCGGATATTCTCCATCAATAAGGCGAGAAATTAGCGAACTTTGCTTAGAGCTAAAGAAAACTTGGTTTTCATCAAAGATTATTTTTATTTCCTCATCGGCGAAAACTTTAGAAAGCTCATTAATTGTGGAAAGGGGGATAATGGCTTTAAAACCTTTCTCAATATTGGTTTCAAATTCAGAATTAAGAACTGTTTTTTCCGCCAAGCGGAAGCTGTCTGTGGCGACTAATTTAAAAAGAGAAATTTGAAAATCAAACAGAATTCCACTAAGTTCCGGCTTAAGCTCTGAAACTTGAGCGGCATGCACAACTTCAGAAATGGCTGAATTTAGTTCTTGAGAATTAATTTTTATGTAACCTTTATCCTCTTTTAGGCTGGGAAGAATTGGAAACTCATCGGCTTTTAAGCCTTGGATTTTTGCTTGATAATTATCTGTTTTTAGATCTAAGGAGTCATCTTTTGCCTCTAAAGTAATTCTTTCGCTGTCGCTATTAACCACAATACTAAGCAAGGGATGAAAAGGAATAGAAAGAGCTCCTTTCTTCTCTATTTTTCCTTTAGCTTCCGTACTTATTCCCATTTCCAGGTTGGTAGAGCTTAACTTAAGCGTGTCGTTTGCATCCAAAAGCACGTTTTTTAAAATTGGTAAATTACTATTATCGGTTACTCCCCTTTCAATTCTAAGAAGTGCCGCTTTTAAGTTTTCTCTTAAGATTATTAATTTCATTCCGGTAGTTTTTGTTGTTGTCTTCGTTTGGGGATTATTTAATTTAGAAAACTAGTTGTAGTAGTAGGGCTTGTGCAATCTGTTGATAAAGCTTTTTAGGGGCTATTTTATCCAGTGTTTATCTTGATTTTTCTCTTCTTTCTTTTTCTAGCAATCTGGGGGTAACTGTTGGGGACAGAGCAGGATTTTGACTTTGTAAGAATTTGGGTTCTAATTCGTCACCTTTGTTTCTACAGATTATCCATGGGTTGATATACAGCTTATTCCTTGCCAAGAACTTCTTTAATCAGTAGAACTTTTTGGTTTAGGTTTTGGTTCTTTGCCATCTCTTTATTTATCTTTTCAAAGGCGTAAATAGCGGTGGTGTGGTCTCTTTTCCCCATCTTTTCCCCAATTGTGGGGTAGGAAAGGCTTAGCATATCGCGCAGAAGGAACATGGCTATTTGGCGAGGTTCTACCACTTCTTTCTTTCGACATTGTCCGGTTATGTCCATTAAAGAAATATCAAAAGACTCCGCAACCGTTTTAATAATTACGCTTGGAGAGATGTTTTTGATTGGTTCCTGAATGATCTCAGCAATAATTTCTTCGGCTATTTTTGCATTTATATCGGACTTTTTAATGTTTTGGTAGAAGCTTATGCGGTTAATCACCCCTTCAAGCTCACGAAAATTCTTTTGAATTTTGTTGGCGATAAGGCCAATAACATCGTCGGAGAGGCCAACACCTTTTTCTTCAAGCTTTGACTTAAGAATTGCGAAACGAAGCTCGTAGTCGGGAGGGCCAACATCAACTATCATTCCTCCTTCAAAGCGGGAGCGCAAACGCTCGGCCAAGTCCGGCATAAACTTAGGAGGCTTATCGGAGGAGATGATGATTTGCTTGTTACTCTCGTAAAGGGCGTTAAAAGTGTGGAAGAATTCTTCTTCTGTAGACGGTTTGCCAATAATAAATTGGATGTCGTCAATAATTAATACATCAACAAGGCGATATTTTTCTTTGATAGTCTCGGTGCGCTTGTTCCGAATAGCCCAAATTACATCGTTAGTAAATTTTTCAGATGAAACATATTTTACACGCACGCTGCTTTTATAACGGCGCTTAATTTCGTTGCCTAAGGCTTGAACCAGGTGGGTTTTGCCCAGCCCGACGCCGCCATAAAGAAAGAGCGGGTTGTATTTTGATCCAATGTCGGAAACCACCGCACTTGTGGCGGCATGCGCAAGTTCGTTCGCTTTACCAACAACGAAGTTGGCGTAATTGTAGCGGGGGTTAAGGTTGGTTTCCGGGTCAATTCTAAACTCGGGGAAGGATTGTTGAGTTATTTCTATTTTGTTTTGACGGGCCTTTGAGCGAAGCTTATTGGCAAGACGGGAGTTATTGACGATAAATTCTATTTTTGTGATGGAGCCGTCTAAATTTCTTAGAGCGGCGAAAACAATTTTGGCGTATTTGTTTTCTATCCACTCTTTAGCAAAAGTGTTTGGCAGAGCGATATAAGCAGATTGCTCCTTTTTATCTATTAGTTGACTGTTTTTAAACCAAGTAACGAAATTAGGACGCGAAATTTGAAGCTCTATCTCCCCCAGCGCCGCCTCCCATAAACTTTCCAGATCGGTGAACTCTTTTTTGTCTTGAAGAGTGCTGGTTAGCCGACTTTCATTTTTGTGCTCCATCTTAATTTTCTAGTTTTATAATCTTTCCCGTCAGAGGCGGACAAGCCCGCTTTATTTTCCCTCCATTTTCTAATGTATCCGTACTTTTTTCAAGATTGCTTAGAGCAAATCTTTCTTCCTTAATAAAAGGTATGGATACATTACTATGATCGCGAGCGAAAAGCAAAATGCAAAGACTAGAATAAGCTGTGAAAAGCTTGTGGAAAGAAAGCTTTTGATTTGAGCCCTAAACTTGTCAGCTTGGTCAAGTTTGTGCTATGCTGGGCTCTAAATTACACAGAAAAAGAAAGAATTATGAGTCAAACTTATCAACCGAAAAAAAGGAAAAGGGCGAAAAGCCATGGTTTCAGGAAAAGAAATTCCAGCTCTTCCGGCAAGCGGGTTTTGAAGAGAAGAAGGCAAAAAGGCAGAAAAGCCCTAACCGTTTAATACTGGACCGGGCTTTTTTTGTTTTTAAACTTTTATGCTCTCAAAAGAACTTAGACTGAATGTTTCGGATTTTAAAGCAAAAAAACCGCTGCAGCAGCGGCGAAACGCGTATTTTCTTTTAAAAGTTTTCAGCTCCGAAGAAGAAAATCCGCGTTTTGGGGTTGTGGTTTCGAAAAAAGTACATGCTCTGGCGAGTTCCCGAAATAAGCTAAGAAGAAGGATTTTTGATTTTTTTAGGGAGAATTTGGGAAAAATTGCGAAAGGGCGAGATTATCTTTTAATTGTAAGCCCTTCCGCTTCTAAACTTGAGGAAAATAGTGCTATAGTGAGGCATCTGGAAAATTTGTTTTTCGGGCCTTAAAATCAAAATATGTCATCTTTATTCCATACAATTTTAACTGAGCCCTTGCTGAACGCATTGGTGTTTTTATATAACACGGTTGCTTTTCAAGACTTGGGCCTGGCCATCATTCTATTAACTGTTTTGGTGCGCTTTATTTTGTATCCCCTCTTCTATAAAGGGCTGAAGAACCAGGCAATGATGCAAAAAATTCAGCCTCATCTTGAAGAAATTAAAGAAAAACATAAGGACGATAAGGAAAAACAGGCGCTGGAAATGATGGCCTTGTGGAAAGAGCACAAAATAAATCCTTTTTCCGGCTTTTTGCTTCTCATTGTTCAGCTTCCGGTGCTTTGGGCAATCTACAGAGTGTTTTTTGATGGTCTAAACGCGGAAACTTTCAAGAGTTTATACCCATTTATAAGCGCTCCCGAGCAGGTAAACCAGACTTTATTCGGGTTTGTAGATTTAACCCAGACAAGTATCGCGATTGTTGTCTTGGCCACGGTTTTGACTTATGTTCAAGCACGAATGGCGGCGCCAAAGAAAAAGGAGGGGGAGAAAGAAAGCAAGGCTGCGGTGATGAGCAAGAGAATGACCTTTATAGTGCCGGGAATTATCTTTATTTTCCTGATAAACTTTGCTTCTGCAATAGGACTGTATATACTGACAACGACGGTATTCTCAATATTCCAACAAAAGATAATCAATAACAGAATTCATGGAAAAGATGGAAAAGACGGACAAGAGCCAGCAGCTGCTTAGTATTTTAAATGAAATTGTTGCAAGAACCGGGCTAACTGACGCAAGTGTTGAATACGACAGTGAGGCCAACCGCTTCAATATTATTGTTGATGAGCATGAATGGTTTAAGAAGTGGATTCCGGATTTGGTTAAGCATATTAAGCATATCTTGGATTTAGCTGCCAGAAAGCTTGGAGACGATACCCGCTATTACGTTGATATCAACAATTATAGAAAGGAGCGGGAGCGTTTAATTACCGAGCTGGCCAGAGCGGCGGCAAAAAAGGCTATGGCAGAAAAGCGAACCATCGCTTTGCCGGCCATGAATTCTTACGAACGCCGCCTTGTTCACACAGAGCTTTCAATGAGGCCCGATATTGAAACGGAAAGCATTGGCGAGGGGCGAGAGAGGCACATAACCGTAAAGGCAATTGACTAGAACGAGGCATCAGGGATTAGGCACTACTTCGACCCTTCGGCAGGCTCAGGGTAAACAAGCTCCCTCCTTCGCTAAAGCTACGGCGGGCAGGCAGGGCAGGCAGCACAAGTAGGCAGTAGGGAAAAGAGAAAATAAATAAAATACCACCGCTTCTGACGGTGGTATCTTACTTCTTTTTATCCGATTTATCAGCCGGATCAGCCTTACCGGACTTATCAGTCTTATCGGTCGTATCAGTCGGATCAGACCCATAATCCTACTGGAGCTGGGCAGGTAGCGAGGAGCTACTGAGATATCTACTGAGATATCTCAGTAGATAAAGTTTTAAATTGTCGTGGTGCATTTTTGGAAGAGCAAGATGGACGAGCGGGCTTGTTACGTAACTTGTTACGTAACTCCTCTACTCTTCCAGGGAGAGCTCGTAGAGCTGATTGTCGTAGCGGTTAATGAAGTAGATTTTTTCTCCTAAGATTTCCAAGTCTTTTGCGTCTAAGTTAAGATCGTGCTGGGCGCTAGATAAAACAGTTTTGCTACTGAGAGAATTTGTGTTGAGTTGAATAAAATTGTCTTGGCTGTAAGCGGCTCCTTGAAGATAAGAGTCGGGATAGTCAACTGTTTCATTTTGTTGCTCGGGAATCGCGCAATAAAGAATGTCTGAAGAAGCAAAACTGCATTTATCCGGTATTGTGGTAAAGCTAAGAGGAAAGGTTTGCAGATCTTTAACTATGGAAAGTTTTGCTTCTGAAACGGGGCCGCTTTCAAGGCTGAGGGTTACAGATAGATCATCTGAAATTAGCGCACGAAGCCCTATTCGTTCTTGGAGCAGACCTAGTGTTTCGTTTTCCAGGTCAAAGGAGAGTAAAAATCCTTCGCTTTCGCGCGATGGATCGGACTGCAGTAAGATAGTGTTTTCATTTGGCCAAGAAAGCACTACATCGTATAAATTAAGTGCAAATGTTTGAAGTGTTTCTTGGCTATTGTAGTCAAAAATTTCCAGTTGGCCGCTGTTTTCGTTGAACACGGCAACTAAGTCTCCGCTGGGGTTTAAGGAGGCGGTGCTAACGGTACTTGGCAAGCGAAGCCAGCTGTTTGAAGCGTTAAGCAAAATATAAAATCCCGTACCGGAATCTGTTTGGGTCTGCAATAAAATCCTTTCTTCGCTAATAGCCTGTAAGTTGATTAACGCAAGAATTTCCGGAAGCTGAGTAAGCTCTCTTTCCGTACCTTCGCCAGGATTAATTATATTTACCTTTCCGCCGGCATTAACAGTAAGAAGTTCGCTATTGGAAAGTTTTTCAATCGCTGAACGAGTTGTATTTTGAATTCTTCTTAATCTTTGCTGGCCGGTTTCTAGGGGACTTGCTTCTTCGTTTAATAAAACGGTTTCAGGAGTTTGAGCTGGGGATTTTTCTCTAAAGAAGATAATCCAAACATTCCAAATGAGAGCGGCGATTATAAGGACTACTAGAATGATTGTTATTATTTTCTTCATGTTTCTAATCGTTTTCACCTAAGCGGCCGTCCTTTATTTCGTCTTCAATTCTTTCGACCAACCAGTTGTTTTCTCTGCTGTGGCCTTCTTCGTACATATGCCTTAAGAAATCTCGTGGTGTTACGTTGGGGTCATTATGGCTTTCCTTAACCTGTTTAACAAAGGCATCGTAGACTCCATTTTTTGCTGCCTGATGCCCAAGAAAATCTCTTTGCTCCACATCGTTGTATTGACTAATTTCTTCAAGGATTTCCCACATATTTACTCTCGCGCCAGCTTCGGTATCAACTTCATCTATTTCGTGATTAGTGCCGGCGTACCTTTCAGAATAGTGGTATTGGTTTATTATCTTGTAGTCAGATTCTTCAAACAGCCCTTTTTCATCTAAACGGCTAGTAGGAAGCTTATCTTCACGGGCCAAGTACCCTTGACGTTTTGCTTTTGCGTTAAAGTAGGCCTCACGAAGACCGGGATGGTTTTTAAAGGCTTCCTGAAGACCCTCCCAAAATCCTGCTATGGCAGTCTCATCGTCGTAAAGTGCGTATTCGGCGTCAAGTATCTGGCTGGCGGTCCAGACAAGTGGGTCAACGTCGTCTGGACGGCTGTTTGGATTCCATTGGTTAGGATAAGGGTCCATTCCTCTTGCAGCAATTCCTAGCACTTCTTTCTTCTTTGCATCTTGAACTGCTGCCTGTCTGGCATCAATAACTCCTTGTGAAGCCTGATTGTGTTCTGCTCCGGCGCCGGCAGCCAGCTCGTTTGCAGACTCAACAGCTTGGTCGGTTAAGGAAAGATCGCTTATCCCCTTATTTAGGGTAGTTAAGATAAGGGTTGCGGAAAGTAAAATAATTAATCCGATAATTCCTCCAAAAATCCAAGTTTTGGCATCAGACTGCTTAAACGGCGCGCCCCGTTCAGTCATATATCTAATGGCGCCAAAAATAATTACCGCCATAGCCAAGAGAGCACCAAGGCCAATGGCATAAAGATAAATGCTGTTAATATAGTTACCCAGTCCCGCGCCTTTAACGTTAACACTGCTTCCCTGTTGGCCGATGGGAGAAATTAAATCAACATTGCCCTCAATTGATCCTTGCGCAAAAACCACTCCGGGCAAAACTATGGCAGCAAAGATTAAAAGCGGAGCTATTTTTAAAATAAGAGATTTAGGCTTCATTGGACGATAAACTGTTTTTCATAACTTGCTTTCTCCAGGGAATTTAAAGCATTTTCTACTTCAAGGGCGATATCCAGGACTTCCCCCGGTTCAAGCCGGCTCAAATCAATTCCAACCTGACTACCGGATATTCCAGAGGCAGTATAGCTTTCCTTGCCGATTTTCCAATTAAAGAACAAGCTTCCGGCTTGTTCTATTGAGAAAAAGAATGGATGGGCAATTAGCAGGGCAGAATCTTTATTTAAAGAGTTAAGTAAATTGCCGTCATTTAATAAAACTTTTGGAGGATGGATTGGCAAAGCTACGCTTTTGCTAAAATCACTTCCTTTGTATTGGCGCAAGGTTAGAGAAAGTTCATTGTAGCGGTTAGCGAGCTGATCAAAAGATATCTGTGTTTCTGTAAGGCCCTGCCCGGATTTAATCAACTTTCCGTTCAGATACCAGCGTATTTCCGTTTGAGCCAAATTTCGAATTTGGCCGTTTTCCAAAACAAGAACCCTGGCATTTACCGGGGAGCTTCTTGTGGGAAGCAATTTGCCCTGGAAAAAGGAAGGAGCATAAGAATTAGAAGCTTTCCAGCTGATGATAATTTGGGGGCCGGACTCTTGGGCAAGCGCAAAAGATGCCCCTAAAAGACCTAGAAATACCAAAAGAGTTAACGCTATTTTGCGTTGCATAGGCTAATTATAACAGTAATGAGCTGGCTATTCTTCATCCAGAAGTTCCTGGTTTAAAATCTCTTCGGGGTTGGTGGTAATAAGCCGATCTTCGGGATATGAGGCAATAACTTGAATGGCAACGTGGTTTAGACCGGCAAAGAAAAGCCCCTGGCCAACATCTCCTTCTAAGAGAAGGGACCTTTCTCCTTGTGAAAGGTCAAAAGTTTTTGCAATAGTATCTATCATTGCCGGCGATTGACGAAGCAAGAGTTGAAGGCTGGAGTTGGTGATAATTGGGCGGCCGTATGGAGAGAGTAGAAAGTCTTCTACATCTTGGGTAATTGTGGTTACGCCAAGATAATATTTTCGAGCTCGTTTAACCAGGCCAAATAAGAAAGTGGCGCTGTCTTGGTTTTTCATTAAAAGCCAAGCCTCGTCTACAACCACGACTCGGCGCTTAAGTTCAGAGCGAATAACGGCCCAAATGAAGTTAAGGATAACGTACATGGCAATGGGACGAAGCTCTTCTTCTAGGTCTCTTAAAGAGAAAACAATGAGGCGGTTTTTAATATCAATATTGGTGGCCTGATTGGCAAAGCCGGCAAAACTTCCTTCCGTAAAGCGATAAAGACGTTCACCCAAACTTTGGCCGCCCTCAAAGTTTCGCAGTACGTTTTCCAAATCTTTCAGTACCGGCGGTTCTTTTTTGCTGAAATCTTTGCCCGGTACAATATCTCGGGAAGCGTAGGTTTCAGTAATTGCTCTATCAATCAGAGCTTCTTCTTCAGGAGAAATTTTTCCAACCATAAGGCGAAGCAGGCCGGCTAGGTTAACAATGTGGGAGCGAAGCACTTCAGCCGGATCCTCCCCTTTTGGAATTACCGGAATTTGGAATGGATTAATATGGTCGTTTGAAGTAAGAGAAATTCTAAAATAGCTTCCGCCAACGGCTCGGGTAAGGCGTTCATATTCATTTTCTGGGTCCACAACTAGAATATCCGTGCCGGTCATTAAAAGGCGAAGAATTTCAAGCTTGGCGGCATAAGACTTACCGGCTCCGGACTTGGCAAAAATAACCATGTTGGCGTTTTCCAGCTCAAAACGATCAAAGATGATAAGGCTGTTGTTGTGGCGGTTGATGCCATAAAGAATTCCCTGCTCTGCGGTTAGATTAAGGGAAACAAAAGGGAAAAAGCTGGATAGAGGGCCGGAATTAAGCGGGGTGTTAACAGAAAGCTTGTCTTCGCCAATTGGCAAAGTGGTGGCAAAGCCTTCCATTTGCTGGAAAAGGGCCGGTTTTGCATAAATAAGCCTGCTTTCAAGAATGTTTGTTATGTCTCCTTCCAGCTGCTTAAGCTCCTTTTCATTGTCAGCGTAAATAGTAATATAGGCGCCGACATGGAAAAGGTGTTCTCTGGATTGCTGTAGTGAGTCTCTTAAATTTTCAACGTCTTGGTGGGCAGTTTCAAGCATGGGGTTTCTAATCATTCCCTTCTCTTCTTGATCAATTAGCTGGGCTTCAATCTGGGTAGCTTTGCGGCGCAACTTTTTAAGAGCCATTGGGGTTTCAATGGGTACCATAAAAATACTTACATCTAAAAGACCGGGAAAGTTGACTATGGGGCTGAACCATCCGGTGGCTAAATATCTTGGATAGGAAAAAACGAAAAGGGTTTTTGTCAGCTTGTTGCTAAGACGCAGGTGATTTGAGCCCACTTCTATTGCGGCAGGTGCAATTATATTTTTTATCTGATCGTTTGCCATATTATTGATTGTCTTTAGCCTTGTTTATTTCAAGGCCTTTCTTCTCTATCGCTTCAGGATTATAAAGATTGTAGAAAAGTTCGGTTGTCTCATCGTGATTTAAGGCTACGGCGCGAAGGCCAATTTGATTTAAGCTTGAGATTACCTGATCGGATCTTTGGTTAACTTGGCTTAGATACTGCTGGAAATTTGGGTCCGCTTCAGGGTCAACCTCCTGCTTTTTATTGCCTTTATCCTTTGAAAATAGGCCGAAAAGTTTTGTTTTTGCCCTTTTACCCGCCTCTGCAAGCTGAATTGGCTCGTAAGGCACCACAACGAAAAAAGATTTGTGCATAATAACGTTTTCGCTAACCAGAGTTCGGATAAATTCCCTGTATTCTGCAATTTGGGTCCGAAGAAGCGGATTTGCTTCTTTGACTTCAAGCTGGGAAAGGCCATCTATGTACTTATCTACATTGATTTTTCTTGAGTGAATGAAAATTTGCAAAGGGAAGTCCAGGGAATTGAGAAAATTTTGGTAGCTGCCAATAATTGCTTCCTGTTCCTGCTCGCTTTTAAGGTCAAAATTGAGCCCGGCAACCATAATAACCTGACGCAGTCCTCCTGATCTTAAAACAACCACCCCTTCTTTGATTTCCTTTACGTCAACAAATTGTTGAGATGGGAGGGCCTCTTTCCTATTAATTTGATTGCTGTCCATTACTAAAGTAGGTTATAGGTAATAGTGAATAGGTTGTAGTAAGGAAAGTATAGCAAAGTGTTCGCTCGTACTTTGCTTTTAAATAGCAGAATAATTTTCTGGCTGAAAATTTTCTTCACGCTCGGCTCGTCAGCCTGCGCGATGTATTTAAAAGTAAAGTACGAGCTCTTCATGGCTTGGCGCTCGGAAACAAACTGAAGTTTGTAAATAAAAGAATTATATAATTCTTTGCTTATTTTTCTTTGCTTATTTTTGTTAAGTATTTTATACAGCATTATCGTTTTGACATTGAAAATCCTATGCTTTTATCGGTAGTCTATGCGCTTATAAACACGGCGCTCGCCGGTGGCTTTTCTTTGAACCTCAAATTGCTGAACCGGCTCTTTTTTGAATATATTCAAGCCTCCTTTTTCGCGCATATGGATTGGCTGGGTGGTGGTGTTAAGCTTTTCCCAAAGATTTTCCAGCGGCTTTTTCTGTTCTTCAGATTTTCTAACACGGCTAATTTCGGGAAGAGAAGGAAGGGTTTGCTGGGTGTCTTCACGCTTCCAAACGTAAAAATGCGGGCGCCACATATATTCCAGCGCGGCAAAAATCATCACTATCATTGGCCGGCCGTTGTATTTTAAAAAGCCTAAAGATACCGCAATAAAAGCAATAAAAGCGGTGAAAATCAGCCAAAGCAGAAATTCAAAGACAAAAAATAAAAGGAAACTGAAAAGCGCCCCTACTGCTACATAAGCAAATTGTTTTAGCGTTAAAGGACCAACAATCTTATCTTCTATTTCTATGAATTGGGGAACTTGGAACTGCATCTTATTAGTTTATAGGTGATAGGTTTTAGGTTATAGAAAAACTTGGAAATTAACTTCTACTTCTTGGGATCTTGGTCTCCTAACATGGTGCGGAAGGCGCTGTAGTGAACCACTTTTGGAGCTTCTTTTTTACTTTCTACTTTTTGGGGCTGCTCTGCTTGCTTTTCTTTGGCTACGCGATTGAAGAAATTGCCAAAACTTACTTTTGTCTTTTCTTGACGGGGTTCTTGCGCCGGCCTTCCTTCACCGGGAAGCTCAAAAGAGAAATCGGATGCTGAAATGCTTTGTTGATTGGATGGTGATTTGGGAGTTTCCTCGTGAAGCATAAAAGGCCTATCTGCCTGTTGAACCTGCTGTTTGCTTGATGGTTTAGCTTCCGGCTTGTTTGAATCTATGGGCTGAAAGTTTTCGGGCTGATCAAGCTCCGGAACTTCTTGGACAGTATCTGTTTGTGGGGCGGATTTTTGTTCCGCTTGCTGTTTTTGAGACTCATGAGCCAATGATCCTTGCTTAATGCTGGCAAAGGC
>JAUYME010000055.1 GCA_030699515.1 bacterium | reverse complement strand
GCCAGAAAATTTGATTTCAGCGCCGGCCTGGATGGCATGAGCGCGGAAATGTTAAAAACGCACACAGAGCTTTACGATGGCTATGTAGCCAAAACTAATGAAATTCAAAAAAAGGTAGATGAGGCCGATAAATCAAAAGCCAACCAAAGTTTTTCCGAATTTGGCGAGCTAAAAAGGCAGGAGACTTTTTCTGTAAACGGAATGAAGCTTCACGAAATTTACTTCAATCATCTTAAAAAGGGCGGAAGCGAGCTTTCCGGACCGCTCAAAGAGATGATTGAAAAGGATTACGGTAGTGTAGAGGCCTGGAAAGAAGAAATGGTGGCTACCGGAATCGCCAGCCGCGGCTGGGCAATTCTAGCCTTTGATTGGCAGGATATGCGCCTTCACATCTACGGCCAAGATGCTCACAACGTTGGTGCAGTTTGGGGAGCCAGCCCGCTAATCGCTCTGGATGTTTACGAGCACGCTTATTTTCTAGATTACGGAAAGGGTAGAGGAGAGTACATTGACGCCTTCTTTGCCAATATGGATTACGATGCGGTAAACGAAGTCATCAGCAAGTGGAAAATCAACGAAATGCACGCTGTTTAAAGAGTAATTTCTCTTTTGCCCTCAGGCTTAATCTTTTTAACGATTACTTCGCTATTCCGATATTTCGCTTCCAGCAATTTTACCCTTTTCCCCTCACGAGAAGGGAAGTTCAGGGTGTAAACACCCGGCTCTTCAGCCAAAGCAAGAATTTTTCTATAAATTTCTATTGGCGCATCTTTTTCCATATCCACTTCGCCATCTTTTGTTTCAAACATTTTAGTATAAGTTGCAAGTTCGTGATTCTGCGGCCTTTCTTCTAACTTTTCGGCCAAAAAGGCAGGCAAAATACTCACCAAGCCCTCTGCCTCTTCTTTCCACAACCTTTCTCCAAGCTCCTTAGCGCTTTCTCCCTCTTTAATTTCAATGGGCTTTCCCCAAAGCGTTGGTCCGCTGTCCATGCCTTCATCCATTTGGTAAATAGTGGCTGCAGTCCAGCGCTCACCGTTAAGAATTACAGACTTAATCGGGCTTGGGCCCCGGTACTTTGGCAGCCAGCTTGGGTGAAGCCCCAGCGTGCCAAGGCGAGGCAGTTCAATAACTTCAAGCGGAATTATCTGTCCGTAGGCCGCAACAACAGAAAAGTCTATATCTTGCCAATTAATTGCCCAATTAATTGGGGAGTTAATTTTTTCAGGTTGCAAAACTTCAATTCCGTGTCTTTCCGCCAAAACTTTTGTCTCTGGCGGAGTAATAATTCTTTTCCTGCCGGCCGGCCTATCTGGATTGCAAACCACAAGCTCCGGCTTATAACCTTTTTCAATAAGTTTCGCTAAGACAATTTCCGCGTAATGCGGGCTTCCAAAAAAAACGAAACGAGGCTTATTTTTCATCATTCTTTCCTTCTTTTTCTTTTAATCTTTCACTTTTTGCATGCTCGTAAACATTCTTAGCGTGGTCAACATACACTATTCCATCCAGGTGATCCACTTCGTGCTGAAAAATATGAGCTAAAAGACCATCAGCTCTAAACCTTAGTTTTTTCCCGCTTTGGTTTTGACCTTCAAGCATCACCTCTGGATAACGTTTCGTTTCCCCAAAAAATCCGGGCACGGAAAGGCAGCCTTCTTCAGTTTCATATTTATGGCCAAAAGTTTTTGTAATTTTTGGATTAATGACTGCGTAAAATTTTCCGTTATCTCTGGCCACAAAAAGCCGTAAATCTAATCCAACCTGATTTCCAGCTAAACCAATTCCATCCGCTTCTACCATTGTTTTTCGCATATCGCGAATAATCTTTCTTAGCTTCTCTTTATCAAAACTGCCCAAATCAACTTCTTTGGTTTTTGTATGCAAAAACTTATCCTCTTTTACGTTTTCCGTCTTGTAAATCTTCATTTTCCAGTTTTGGTCATTTCTAAATTAGAATTTGTGATTTGTTTGTTATTTGGTGCTTAGGATTTGTTATTTCCAGAACCCTTTTTCTTTAGGGTTCTGGTGATGCTCATGAAATATGCTCCCGGATTTTCCACGTCGGCTCTGCCGGCCACATCTTTTGCTATCGCCAATAACTCGGAGCTATCATACTCTTTTGCCATCTTAATATAAAGCGATTTGTGCTTATAATCCTTTAGTAGGGTAGCAATCTCAAGGCCAATAAATTGATGGTTATGATGAACCCCGGAACCTTTAGAGCGCCGCTTCAGCTCTTCAATGTATTTATTTTTTGAATTAAACAGGCCCCTCATCCTCTGCGAAGCAGGATGCACTGGTGCATCCGTTGCTTACCAATAAAATAACGACTTTTCGCTGTTAAATATACTTTTAAGTTAATCATAGTTTCACTCACGAGATTGCTTCGTTCGGGACGCATAGTTGTTATGTTAATTGAGCTAGCACGTCCTTTACAGTATAATCAATCAATAGCCAGTTTTAAAATTCTGTATGGCATCAAAAAAGAAAACTAATCCAAACCCAACTCTCAAAATAATAGCAGGGATAGGATCGGCACTTATAATAGCCTCTCTTATTTTCCTTGGCTTTTTTGTTGGCTACAAGGAAGGGGTAAGAGAAAACAAAGTCTTCACAATTGAAAACGTCAAGAATCTTGGCGATAAAGAAAAGGAAGCGGATTTTGCCATTTTTTGGGAGGCGTGGACAACGCTAAAGGGTGTGCACATTGATGGGCCGGAAATAGTCTCTCAAGATTTAGTTTACGGTGCTATCAAAGGCCTAGCCGGCGCCTTTAACGACCCATACACAGTCTATTTCCCCCCGGCCGAAGCCAGAAAATTTGAAGAAGATGTTAGTGGAAGGTTCTATGGAATTGGCGCGGAAATAGATCTTAACGAAAGCGGCAACGTTATTGTAATTACTCCGCTAAAAGACAGTCCGGCTGAAAAGTCAGGGCTTAGGGCAGCTGATCTTATCCTAGAAATTGATGGCATCAGTACAAAAGGCATGACTACCGATGAAGCGGTTACTCTAATTCGAGGCGAGCTGGGTGATCCTGTAATCTTAACCGTCGCCAGAGAAAATGAATTGCTGGAAATAGTAATAACCAGAGAAGAAATTCAGGTCCCAACTCTTAGCTACGAGCTAGTAGGGGACAGAGAACAATTTGCCCATATTTATCTATCTAGCTTTAATGAAAATGCCGCCTCCGCTTTTGCTAAAGCCCTAAGGGACGCGGAGAGCGACAATGCCAAAGGCATCATTGTAGACTTGCGCTTTAATCCGGGAGGATTTCTGGAAGTTGCCAATAATTTGGCCGGTTGGTTTATTGATAGGGGAGAAGTTGTGGTCACCGAAAGGTTTAGGGTTGGCAATGATCATGAATTTAGATCTAGAGGCACGGGGGAATTTAAAGATTTTCCGGTTGTGATACTGGTAAACGAAGGCTCTGCCTCCGCATCAGAGATTTTTGCCGGCGCGCTTCGCGACCACAACGATGTTCCATTAATTGGTAAAACCACTTTTGGAAAAGGTACGGTTCAAGAACTTGTAAGGCTTTCCGATAACTCCAGCCTAAAAATTACAATTGCAGAATGGGAAATGCCGGCAGGGCAAATTCTAACTCGCGATGGCCTTACCCCCGACTTTGAAGTTGATTTAGATATAGACAGATTAGAGGCCGAAGGTATAGATTCACAACTGGAAGAAGCAATAGATATTCTTGGTCAGCTAAGCAATGGCCTTAGCCTTGCAGAAATCAAATGAGCTAAAGCTTGAAACACTAATACGCCAATGAAGCGCCAATCGCCCAATGCAAAACAGAGCCTATCTGCCAATTCGTTGATTAGTGTTTTCATTAGCGTATTAGCGTTACGATAAATTTACCCACTATGGAAGTAATTCTCTTACAAGACATAAAGGGGCTTGGCCGCAAAAACGAGATAAAAAAAGTTTCCGACGGCTACGCAAGAAATTTCCTTATCCCAAAAGGCCTGGTTAAAGCTGCCGATACAAAAAACAGAGAAGAAAAAAGCAAAATAGATAAAGAACAGGAAAAAGAGCTGGAGCAAAAGAAGGAAATCGCCAAGCAATTGGAAGCGGAGAGTTTTCATTTCAGCTTAAACGCCGGAAAAGACGGGCAAATTTTTGGCTCTGTATCAAAGCGCGACATTGAAGAATCGCTTCGCCATCGCAATATAGCTTTTGTGTCTGTAGACCTGCCAAAACCAATTAAAGGCACAGGCGAGCACACCGTAGATGTAAACTTGGGCGAGGGCATCCACGCAAAAGTGAATGTAAGTATTACAACGGAGTAAAAAAGAGGCACTAGGCACTAGGCAATAGGGAATAGCTAAGAATTACGTAATTTTTTTCTGATATGCTTCTTCTATGAACATAGAAAATCCGTCAGCAAACGAAAGCATTGAGTCTCCAATTGATTTTTTAGACGAAAATCTGGAAGTCGAATTTGCGGTAGACCCCGAAGCAGCAAAACACTTTCCTAAGATCACACAAGAAGATTTTAAGAGTAGAAAAGAGAAATTTAGAATACTCTTGGGCGATTTCGACATCACAGAGGGTGGTGTGAGCGTAAATATCCGAGGAGTAATGGAAGCAGATGACGTAGAGGGATATTATCAAGAGGGCGAGGATGAGGTTGTCGGGATTAATATTCCACGGTACAGAGAAGACGCAAATAGTTTAAGGAGAGAATATCCAGAGTATAGAAATTTTGGACTTGTTGGAGATCTGCATACTCACCCCGTACATCCAAATGAAGTTGATCACGCCCCTTGGGAAATATCGCTCGGAGATAGGGCAGAAATGATTCGTGCATACAAAGATGGCTCTATAAGTAGCGAACAGCCGCATGTATTTGTTGTTGTGGGTGTAGACGAAAAAGGCAAAAACAAATATTCCTTTAATCGCTTAATCAGAAAAGGCAAAGATTTCGCAGTAGAAACTTCTATCTTGGAATTAGACGAATAAATAAAAACACGCTTTCCAAATGGTCAGCGTGTTTTTATTTGGTGGACTCGGCTCGCCCAGCATTTGCTGCGGCGGCAACAATGGAAACTTGTTTGGCCTTTCTCATAGATCCATCAAAGCGCTTCTTGCGAACATCTTTAAACTGAACTTTACCAGTGATGCCTGCATAGAGAGTGTCGTC
>JAUYME010000025.1 GCA_030699515.1 bacterium | reverse complement strand
CACCCTTTTCATATTTCTTCAATTTTTGCTTAACTTTCATCTGAGTTTTTTCACTATATTTCTTTGCCATGTTTGTTCAAATTGTGAAGCAATTTAACTACAAACACCTGCCCCGTTGTAAAACTTTGTTTTACGATCGGGTTGAGCCTGCCCGCAATGCTACGCATAGCGTTGCAGACGGGCACCTCGTTTGATGGCGCTTGCGCCTATCTATGCGGGATCGCCACGTAGTTAAACCCTTCTTTAAATATCCAATCTTATATTCTATCTTAAAGGATTTTCACCCCTGATCACTCTTATCAGTACCACCACAATCGCAATTACCAGCAGAATGTGGATAAATCCACCCAGTGTGTAGGAGGTTACTATTCCAAGCAACCATAGAATTAATAATATCCAAAAGATTGTCCAAAGCATATGAATTGTAAAAATTGATTTATAACCGCGACTTTTGACCGGCTCGTTGATATCAGACGTGTGGAGCTAAACAATATTACATTTGTACACAATCGTGGAAAAGTCATTTTTGCTAAAATCTAATTGCTGTTACAATTAACTCAAGCGAAATTAAGGGCTACGAAACAGTCCGTTTCGTGGGCCGATTATAATTAAAAAACATATAGATACATTACAGTATGAAGAGAGGAATTCTAATCATCCTTATCATTGTTCTAGTAGTTGTTCTTGGATATATGCTTACCAGAGACAAAGCTGATGAAAGCATGATGGAAGATGATTCTGCCACGGAAGATCAGTCCGCGATGGAAGACGACTCAATGGTAGAAGGAGATGCGCAAGTGAACGTAGAAGCATAAATTGAAATTGCTTCCAAAAAAGACCCTTTTATAACAAGGGCCTTTTTTGTTTTAAAAGTCAAAAAAATGGTGTAAAATTTAGCCAAGAGTTAAGATTAATTTAATTCAACTCCAACAACAATATGCATAAACCCTGGGGTCAACTATTAACATTAGATTTATTTGGCTGTCCAAACGAACTAATGAAGGATGTGGAGCATCTTCGGGCATTTTCCAAACTGCTTTGCGCGGAAATAAACATGACCCCGCACGGCGATACTTTAATTGATAGATTCGGTGAAGGGGATATAGAAGGCATTTCCTCCATGCAGTTTATTAAAACTTCCTCCATTACAGTGCACCTGGACGAAGTTGGAGGAAGAGCCTTTATAGATATTTTCTCCTGCAAAAAGTTTGACGCGCAAAAAGCAGGCGCATTTGCGAGGGAATATTTTAAAGCACAGGATATTAAAGCCTTCAATCACATCCGAGGCTAAGCAAGCCGGGATCTTATTTTGATTTTTGGCTGATTTTTGCTAAACTCCTTTGACCAATAGACAGATTAATTCTAAGCACTAACTCTGTCAGTGCATAACAAAAATGAAAAAGACTTTATTAGCCATTGCATTAATCGTTATTATCATCCTTGTTGGCCTTGCACTAACTCGCAACACCGCAAGCGAAACAGTAGATAATGAGGAAACAGAAAAGCAAGACCAGCAAAATCAAGAACAGCCTAGCGGAGAAAACATCCAGGCAGTAACTAGTGCAAAGGCTAGCTACATTGCCAAAAAAGGCTGGTTTAACAAACCCCACGAAGAGGTAACCGGAAGCACAAGTGATGTAAGCGGCTACATTAGCTACGACAGCGAAAGCCAAATGCTTACAGAGCTCAACATAGAAATTGATGATCAAACATTTTCAACCGGAAATGGCGGAAGAGATGGTGACGTGAGAAAAATGTTTTCCGATGCGGGAAACATTGTTGTAACACTGGCAGAATCAGTAGAGCTTCCAGCCGGAGAATTTGAAGCAAGCATTCCGCTGGTAATAGAAATAAACGGGGTAAAGCAAACAGTAAACTTCCAAGTTCAAGGCACAGTTTCCGAAACTAGCTCAAGCGCCAGCGGAAGTGCTGACATTACTTTTGAACAATTTGGCATGGACGCTCCAAGCGCAGCCGGAATTTTCAATGTAGCCAACGATCTAACTGTAGAGTTTGAGATAGAGACAAGAGCCTAGAAAAGTAGCCCTTCGACCCTGCTCAGGGTAAACAAGTAGCAAGTAGCATGTAGTAAGCCTTGGCGGCAAACGGAAGTTTGCAAATAAGAAAGTAGGAGAAAGGAGAACACAAAATAAACGGCTCAGGCCGGCATTTCGCCGGCCTGAGCCGTTTATTTTGTGCTAAATTAAGCAGGGAATACCCAGAAAGGAGTCCAAAAGTGAGCAACAAGAAAAACCGGACTCCTTTGGAGTTCCACCGGCACCACCAAGTCTACCTGCGCTACGCAAAGGCGGCCAATTGGGCCGTAGAAAAGGTCAAGGAGGCCTTTGAAGCAGCCGGCAAACGCGACTTCCGTCTGCTCAAAGCACTCATCAAAGAGTGCTATGTGAAGTGGAAGGAGGAGACTTCAGCGCGCTAAGCGCCCAGCACGACTCTGCAAGAGTGGTACTGGGCGCTCACGCATTTTACTCTCTAATGTATAATAAGCAGGATGGCTAAAGCAAAAAACACCTACTACGCATACAAGCTAGTATCAGGACAATCGGGCATTTTGGATTCTTGGCAGGAAACTGAAAACATCGTAAAAGGAAAAAGCGCGCGCTACAAAGG
>JAUYME010000031.1 GCA_030699515.1 bacterium | reverse complement strand
GTGCTACTATTGAGTCTTCAAGACCAAAGGCTGATCTAAAGGGTAGTCGAGTTTATACAGGGTATTTGTCTTGATAGTTACAAACATAATCTACCAGACAAATATGGCAGAAGGAACAATCGCTCGTCTTACCGACAAAGGCTTTGGTTTCATCGCTCAAGAAGGAGCGGAAAAAGATTTATTTTTCCACTCTAATGAACTTCGGGGCGTAGAATTCAACGATCTTAAAGTAGGTGACAAGATGACATTTGAAGTTGGGCAAAGTGACAAGGGACCAAACGCAACAAATGTCAGCAAAGTAGCGTAAATTAAACAAAAAACACCCATCCGGGTGTTTTTTGTTTAGACATAATTCATAAATGATGTATAGTCTAGTAATTACACACGCCGCTTGTGGGGTGTAGAATTTGCAGATAAATTTTACATCACCTCCGGCTCAAAAAATTTAACTAAAGCAGCGACGAATTCCTCTTCATTTCTTAGACGCAATAGATGGCTTCTCATCTGATCAAGGCGCGACACCGCAGGTGATACTGAAGAAGTATCATCGAGGATGAGTAACGAAGAGCAGATGAGAAGAAAATTATTGTGACTGAAATTAAGAGGATTTCGTCGGTGCACAACAATATGGCAAAAAGAAGAACAGGTTTAGGCAAGCGAAGGAAAGTAAAAGCCAAGAAAACCAAAAAAAGATTGGCAATCAAAGCAGAAATGCTTGCAAGTAGAGCAAAGAAAAAAGGGAAGTAACATCCCTTTTTTTCTTTATCAAAAAATTCTATTCGTTATGATACTCCTCCTCATCATCATCAGACCCTGAACTTGTTGAAGGGTACTCCTCTTCATTTCCGTGCCCAGAAGCATCTAGACCCAGTTTTTCAAACTGAGCCGCAGACACTGCGTTAACCGCTAAAATCAAAAGTACTCCGGCCAAGGTCCAAACAAGAAAATGTAGATATTTTCTTTCCCTGTGCGAATGCTTAACCGATTGCGGAATTAAATCCACAAGCAAAATGTAGATAAAAGCGCCCGCAGCAAGTCCGATAAGCGGTGCCACCAAGAGCTCAAAAGAAGATAAATAAAATCCTCCCAGCGCTCCAATTAGAATTGTTCCCGAAACAAGAAAATTAAGTTTCAGCGCTTTTTTGTTGCTATAACCGGCATTTTTGAGCACAAAGAACTCGGAAATTTCCTGCACAAATTCGTGCACAAAAATTCCAAATGCCGCAACCAGTCCAAGCCAGATGTTAGCTATAAATACCGGAGCCAGCAAAATGCCATCACCAATGTTGTGAAAGGAATCGCCAATTAAAATTCTTCGCGCCCCCTTTCGGCTCTTATCCGACTGACAAACCGCATCATCATGGTGACAGTGAGCTTCCGGATATAGTTTTTCCAAGCAGAAAAAAAGCAAAAATCCGCCAATCACAGATCCGGCCACCAACAATTTGTTTGGCGCGAATTCCAAAGCTTCAAAAATTAAATCGTAGGCAACAATCAAAAATACTCCGCTGGCAAAGGCGATCAGGTAGTTCATATTTTTTTCCGTCCACTTACTTAGTTTTTTGCCTACGAATAAAACCCCTGCAAGGGAAGCGAACATAATAATCAAACAAGCTCCAATTAAGTAGATTAACTGCATTTATTACAAGTTCCTTTAATAATATTTTGACCCAAATTTATGCTGTAACCTCTTGGCAAGTATTTTTGCAAATAAGAGGCTTCAATTTTAATTTCTTTTACGCGCTCGCATGATCCGCAAACAAAGTGATCATGTTTTGTTTCTGCAATTTCATAAGACACGCTCTCACTTCCCGTATTAACCGCACGCAAAATACCATCCTCAACAAACCGTTTCAGATTTCTGTAAATCGTTGAAAAATCCAGCTTGGGCAAAAGAGAGGATAGCTCTTTTGCAGAAAGGCTGTGATGCGTTTTTAGCTCCCGCATAATCAGTTTTTTATACAAAGTTTTCCTTCGCTTCATTGCAAATTACTATTTCAACTAACTCCTAACTCCTTCTTCTTGCCTTGTTTCGTACTTTCGCCCGCCTGCGCGCATTCCTGTAATCAGGCGACGCGCGGGCAGGTATATTTTCGCCTGCCCTGAGCTTGTCGAACGGGTAATTTCGTAAGTTGTCCTCCTAACTCCCTTTTCCCCCTTAGACATTTTTGGAAATTGGAGCAATTGGAGTGACTTGGAAATTCTCCTAACTTCCTACAACCTTTCTTCATCAGCCTACACCACCCCCACTCCTACTGCAAGCCACTTGCAATAAGCGCAAAGGATGTCATCGTTGTCATCCTAAGCGTAGCGAAGGATCTAGATTCCGGGTCAAGCCCGGAATGACAGAGGGGAGGTGCTCATCTTTAACATAAGTTTGCCAATTTGATATTAGCCTGTTACTCTTGTCTTTAATAAGACTAAGCAGTACGCAGTTAAAAAATTCATGAAAAATATTCTCATCATAGTTGTATTATTAATAATCATTGGGGCAGGAGCATGGTATTTCCTTTTCCAGGAAACTTCTGACATTTCTCTTGATGGCAATACAGCCGGAGTCAACACCGGCGAGCCGGTTGCTGTCGTTAACGGCGAGGAAGTAAGCGGGCAAGCCCTAGCAGCGCTGGAAACACAAATTGCCACAAGCCAAGGCCAGACAGTGGCTAGCTTGGACAGCGAGGCAAGAGCGCAGCTTCAAACTCAGGCAATGGATGCGCTAATTGGCCAAGTGCTGCTCAGGCAAAAAGTCCAATCTTCCGGAATAACTATCACTCAGGAAAAGCTTGCTTCGGAAATGGAGTTGATTAGAGCTCGCTTTGCAACAGAAGAAGAATATCAGGCCACCCTTAGCGCTGAAGGACTGGACGAAGAAGGCCTTCAAACAAGAATTGGCTTGGAATTAATCACTCAAAGCTATCTTGAGCAAGAGCTGGGCCTTAACTCAGTAACTGCAAGCGAAGCCGAAGTGCAGGAAGCATACACTCAAATTGATGCTCAGGGGCAGGAGCTCCCCGCACTTGAAGAAATTAGAGCTGACCTTGAAACTTTTGTAATTCAACAAAAACAGCAAGCCCTGCTTGATGCCCATATCCAAGAACTGCGCGCAGATGCAGATGTTGAGATTCTAATCTAGTAAGGAAATAAAAATACAAAACCCCCGCCAAGAGCGGGGGTTTTTGCCAAAACTTAAGCAGCTTGACTGTCGGATCCTTGTGCAATGCTTTCCAGTTCATCAATCAATTGAAAGGCGTTTAGTACACCACTCTCCTTAAGCTTTGGAAAAGCTTCCCAGCCTTCAACTTTTATTTTCTGAGAAAGCTCAGGATTTTCATCAAGCAAGCGAAAATATCGCTCAAGCGCATTTGCTGATTGCTGAATTTGAATCATCCATTGGTCGGAGTCTTTCAGCATAAAGCGCATATTTTCCTCCCTTAGCAAGGGACCCGCGTTGCCCAAAATATGCTGATGAAGATCAGCTCCTATATTTTCCTGAATTAACTTTCGCTCCTGCTCAATGCGTTCAAGCAGCGGCCGGTAATCATCAATAATTTCTTCAATTTGTTCCGGCCGCAATTCCTTTGGCCCGGTTTCTATATCTTTCATATTTGTGTAGTATTTATATTTTCTTCATTTTTAAACGCCTTGGGCGTTCACTTTCCCAAGCTGGAAAATTGCGTAAAGAAGCACTGCTATTCCTATTCCTTGGACCAAGCTTAAACTTGCATCCAAGAAAATGTAGTTCACTGCCACCGCAGCTACAGGAAAGCCAAGCTCGGCAATTGTTGCAATTGATGCTTTAGAGTGCGATAGCCCTTTGTAGTAAATAAACATAGCTACTGCGCCGGAGGTAACGGAAATAATTGCCAAAAACAGCCAATCTTTTCCTGCAAGTTGTGAAAAAGTAGAAAGCGCTCCGGAGCTTGCGTTCCAAATTAGCAAAAACAGCGTTGCTACTAGAAAGCGCACGCTAGTCATCGCCTTAAAGCTAATTTTATCCAGCACGTATCTACCCAATACAGTAGAGGCTGCCCACAAAACTGCTGCAAGAAGCGCTAGGGAAACTCCGATGATGTGCGGGTTAAATACTTCGCCCTCAAAAAGACGCGGAACAAAGTCCGGAAATGAAATAAGGTAAGCTCCGCCAAGGGCAATGATTGTCCAAAGCCAGAATCTTTTTCCCAGCGTTTCCTTAAGCAGCGCCACCGCCAGGGCAATGGCAATCAAGGGCTGAAGTTTTTGAAGAAGAATTACCACAGACGGGTTCATATAGCTAAAACTTTGTGTAAAAGCTACCAAGGCCAGTGCCGACCCACCAACACCAATAAACAAAATCGCAAGCCAGTATTTCCAATTTAATCCTTTAAACTCTTTGAAAGAAACAAAGAGCAAAGGCAAAAGAATAACAAAGCTTATTAAGTGCTCTACAAAGACAATAAAGTTACTTGATAAGTTCTCGGTTAGATAAACCCGAAAAGGCGCATCGCTGGCCCAAAGCATTGCCGCCAAAAAAATTAAATATGGTCCAAACTTTTTTAATCTTTCACTCACAATATTTGTCTTTCCTAATTCTATTTAATGGTCTTTCGTTTACAACGATATTACGTTACAACGTTTACAGCAAAGATTTTTTAATCTTTCTCACGTCTTCCCTAATCGCCTTCTTTAATTCCGCCTCACTCTTATAGTGCTTGAAGGCTCTAATATATGCCAGTGGATAAAAAACTAAGCGCTCTCCATAAATATCTTCCTTTAATCCTAAAATATAGGCCTCAAGCTTCAAAAGCCCTTTCTTATCTTTTGGTCCTATTACAATTCCTGCCTTGTATTTCTTTCCGTTTCGCTCGCGCTCTACCAGTCCGGCATAAATTCCTTCGCGCAATTTAAGTTTTCGTCTGTAAAAATCCCGCCTGTCTATATTAGCAGTTGGAAAGCCCAGCTTTTTGCCGTACCCAGTGCCTTTTATTACTTTTCCTTTAAATTGCATGTAAATTTATCTTAGCGTACTCTTATATGAAGATGAAATGTATAGCCCTTTCGTGCTCACCATCCAGAAATAGAAACTCCGACAGCATGCTGGATGCCTTTATTAAGGGCATGCACAAAGTTGAAGGCCTAGAAGTGGAAAAAATTTATCTTGAAGATATTCCAATCAATTATTACCGCTTTGAGAATAAGGATGGCCCGGAAGAAGGGGAGGATGAATTTAAAAAACTCACGGATAAAATCCAAAATTCCGCCGGCCTGGTTATTGCCGCCCCCACTTATAACTTTTCCGTACCGGCGCATCTCAAAAACTTTCTAGATCGCATTCGTTTTTTTACTTTGGATTTTAAGCGCAAAACCAACATTGGCCAGCCTGTTGGAAAATTAGACTATCTTAAAACTTATTTTCTGGTCTCCGGAGGAACCCCAAGATGGGCTCAAATAATCCTTTTCTTTGCCTTTCCTGCCTTCTGGCTTAGGGGTGTGTTTTTGTATTTTCGTGCAGAAGTGATGGGCGCATATTACAGCGGCGACACAAAAACTTTTCAAAATCAGAAAATTCTAAGTAAATGCGAGCGAAAGGGAGAAAAATACGCAAAGCAGCTTTCAAAAGGAAAGAGGCAAGGAATTTTGGAACGCATTTTCTTTCGCCCACCAGAACAGGAATA
>JAUYME010000023.1 GCA_030699515.1 bacterium | reverse complement strand
TTAGATGCGGGAGAGAAAGTAGTTCAAGAAACCAGAGGCTGGGACGATAATAAAAAAGCCACTGTTTCCCAGCGCATTAAAGAAACCAGTGCAGATTATCGCTACTTCCCAGATCCGGATCTTCCTCCGGTAAATATTGCTAAGTTTGATTTTGCCAAGCTGGAAGGAGAAATTCCAGAAATGCCAGAACAAAAACGCATCCGCTTTAAAAAAGAATACGAGCTAAGCGAAGACAGCATAGAGCTGTTAGTCCAAAACAAAACCTTTGCCGACTATTTTGAGCAGCTGATATCTGAATTGCAGGAGGAGAGTCAATTATTAAATGTCAAAGGTAAAATGTCTGTTAAGCAGCTTGCAGTAAATTATCTAACTAGCGACTTAAAGGGCCTAATGGTGGAAGCGGGGATAGAAAACCCAAGCCAAACAAAAGTTAGCGCAGAAAACTTTGCCGATCTTGTAGTGCTTGTAGCAAACGAAGAGCTGGGGAGTAGAGGAGCAAAAGATATTTTAAAAATAATGTTTGAAAATGGCGGCGACCCAAGAGAAATAATGGAAAAAGGGGGCATGGGCCAAATTTCCGACACCGCCAAGCTTACAGAAACAGCTCAAAAGGTAATTTCAGAAAACCCGGATGCAGTAGAAAAGTACAAAGGCGGAAACGAAAAGCTTTTAATGTTTTTTGTCGGCAAAGCAATGGCCGAGTTGGGCGGTAGGGCAAATCCTCAACTGTTGCAGGAAATTATTAAAAGACTACTCAATTAGATAGCGTTAGCGGCGACTCCCGAAGAAGTCGCCGCCGCCGCGATTGAATGCGCGAAGGGCTGGTGGGCTCTAGCCCACTGCCAACTCCACGATGTCCTTGGGGAGTTCGTTCCCCGTCGCCCGATCGCTGCGCAGGCGCGGCCACCAGCACCGGTCCACCGCGTGGCCGATGAACTGATGTTGTAGCGTGCCCTTGTCCGGCCAGTGGTCTTTCTCCTGGACGCTGGGCAGCGAGCCATCCGGTAACACTCGCAGGAAGAGCCCGGCGCAGAAGTCATCGCTGCAGCGGAACGGGATTGGCGACCCGGGCACCTCCACAAGGTACCCTTTGCAGCCCCGGTAGGGACATCCGTGATCTTTGTGGTGGATCACGCCACCATTCGTGTCCGTCATAGACACCTCCTTCATAGCATATTTAAGTAGAACATAAGCAAAATGTCAATTTCTATAAATACCTTTCAATTTTTCCCAGTAAATCCTCCGGCCCCTCCACTGCCACGCAAGGAATACCGGTTTTGCTAACGGGGAAGTCATTTCCTCCTTCGTGTAGGGAATCTCCAAAAAAGATCGCATTTTGTCTGTCGTGTTCAGTGTGTTTGAAAAATTCGTTTACTCCAAACGCCTTATCAATTCCTTCCATATTGATATCTATTGTTGTGCTTCCTCCAATACGCGCAATCAGCCCTTCTACTCTTTCATTAACAAGATTAGCAAGCTCTGTCCGTTTTCTCTTGTCCGGATCCCAGACTTTTTTATGCTCATGCGGCGCTTCTCGTCCAAGCATAGAGCAGGTAATTTGAGTAATTCTATCCTCAATGCGCTGGCCCCAAGTTTCTTTTGGCACTTCAAACGAAACAAGCTTAAAAACTTCCTCTTCAAGAATTCTTATCACTTCCTTTCGCTTTTCCTCCGGAATAAAGTGTTCGTAAACAATTTCCCAATCATTGCTTGGCTGATGCCACCTATGAAACGCAGCCCCGCAAGTTGGAAGAAGATACAGGTTATGAAAATGCTTTTTGTCGCAGCTAAACTCTGAGAGAAATTGATGCTCCAGCAAAGCGCGATTTGCGCCAGAAATAATACTTAACACTTTGCCATCCATGAGCATCTTAGACAGCAAAGCATCAACTTCAGCCCCCATCTTACTCTTGCTTTCCGCAAGTGTCCCATCTAAATCAAAAATAAAAACAGAAGGTTTTTGCATATTGGCTCCGCGGGTAGGGATCGTCCGCCAGCCGGCGGACTACGACATCTTCGACGTCAAAAATCCTTAGCTCCGCAGGCAGGGATCGAACCTGCGACCGTCGCCTTAACAGGGCGCCGCTCTACCGCTGAGCTACTGCGGAGCTAAGGATTTTTGCTCTTTAATTTCTTTTTCAGAAACTCTCGACCACGAAAGCTTTTTAATTGCTTCTCTCGCTTAAGAGCATCCCTTCGTGTCGAAAAGCTTTCTTGATAGAAAAGATTCCAACTTCCGCTAAACTTACTTGTGTATGCATTTTTAAAAAATTTAGAAGAATGCATTGTTATTCTAAGCTCTAAATTTTCCGTTTGCCCAACATAAATTCTATCATGGGCAGAATTGTATAGGGCATAAACAAAGAATTTCATACAAAATACAAAAGCGCGAAGCGTTCTACTCCGCCAGCCGGCGGATGAACTACCGCGGAATAACAGAAAGATAACAAAAAATACAGAATGGCTCAATAGCATCTTATGCCTCTAAACCTTTTTTAAAGCAAACGGTTGCTACATGCTCATAACATGCTAACGTGAAGACTATGAATAAAAAAATACTAATCGGAGCAGTGGCTGCAGTTATCATTCTCGCAGGAGGCTTAATACTGAGCCAAAAAGACAAGGAAAAAGCTAATGAAATCGTAAACGCACCCTCTAGTTTACCCCTTGGGTTTACTGTCACGCCAACAGGCGGAGGAGAATTTGGCATAGGCGAAGAAGTAATGGCCGGTTTTACCATGAAGTACACTGGTAACAACGAGAAAAAAGGGCAAGAGAATAGCACTTTTTCCGTACACGAAGCCACGGCATTCCCAACCGGTGGAGGCGTTCTTTCTCCTGAAGGGAAAAACGAGCTTGCGCTTAACGAAATAGCTCAGTTAGACGAAACCATTAGTTATGAGCTCAAAGGATATGTATGCGAAAAGGAGGGCTCTGATTCAATCGCAATAAACCATATTGAAATGACCTACGACATAGATGGCGAGCCACAAACATCGTCTGAAAATGGCAAGGATAAATTCTGGGGGCAAACACTTATTCCGATAAAGTGTGTTGTTAAAATGATACAAATAGACCCAGTCAATCCTGTAATGCAAGCAGGAACAAGTCCGTGGGGAGAGCTAGAAAGACAAAGAGCGGAAGGTAAGTTACCTAATTAACTTTGACTCTTGAGGCTTATGGCCGTAGGCTTAGCCTATGACAGATAAAGAACTAGAACAAAAGAATTCTACCTTTTTTGGCCTTGGTATTGCTCCTAAGCTTCTTGAAATTCTCAATTCAAAGAACTTTAGCACCCCAACTCCAATTCAAAGACGCTCTATTCCAGTAGCTTTGGAAGGTAAGGATTTAATCGGTATTGCTCAAACCGGAACTGGAAAAACTTTGGCTTTTGGAATTCCCTTGCTACAGAAACTGCTAGCGTCCCCAAGGGCACGAGGCCTTATTTTGCTTCCCACCAGAGAATTGGCCTTGCAAGTTGATGAAACCCTAAGCTCCCTTGGGCAATCTTTGCATATTACCACTGCGGTTATCATCGGCGGAGCCTCTATGCATATGCAAGTGCAAAAACTTAGAGGAAAACCAAAGCTCATCATCGCTACACCGGGAAGGCTTTTAGACCATCTCCAGTCTAAATCTTTAAATCTTTCAGATGTTGAGATCTTGGTCCTAGACGAAGCAGACAGAATGTTAGACATGGGCTTTTCTCAGCAAGTTAACAAAATTTTATCCGCCCTTCCTAAAAAGCGCCAAACTCTGCTCTTTTCTGCCACTATGCCAAACGAGATTGTAAAATTAGCTTCCAAATATATGGAACTCCCCCTAAGAGTGGAAGTCGCTCCAGCTGGAACCGCCGCAGAAAAAGTGGTGCACGAATTATTTTTTGTTGGCAAGCAGGCTAAAACTCAGCTTCTGGCATCTTTGCTTAATCAATACCGAGGCACCATCTTAGTGTTTTCAAGAACCAAACACGGAGCTAAAAGAATTTGCAGAGATCTTAAAGCTATGGGGCACAAAACTACAGAAATTCACGGCAACCGCTCTTTAAATCAAAGAAAAGAGGCTTTGGAAGGGTTCAAGACCGGGCGGTATAGAATTTTAGTGGCTACAGACATTGCAGCCAGAGGAATTGATGTAAACTCCATTGAGTTGGTTATAAACTTTGATCTTCCGGAAAACCCCGAAGACTATGTCCACCGCATAGGGCGCACCGGCAGAGCCGGAATGGCCGGAAGGGCTATTTCCTTCGCTACGCCAGATCAAAAAAGAGACGTTATAGATATTGAACGGTTAGTCAGAATGGCATTGCCAATTTCAAAGCTTCCTCAGGATCTTCCTCAGATTCCTCAATCTTCCCCTGAAGATAGACCTAAGCAACATAGAGGCCAAAGACAGTTTCACCGAAAAAGGAGGAGATAAGTTAAATTGGCATGGCCGTTGGCGGGCTAGAACTTTTTGGGATATAGTTTGGATATGAATGAAGGACTGTCAAATAATTTTGAAGGAAAACAGGAGCACATCCCTTCACTTGAGGAAGTGAGAGCTATCTTTGAACAATTTCTTAAAGGGAAGGAATACGAGGAAATACGCAGAAAAGAAGATGAGCAAGGTCTTTATCTATGGGACATTAGAATTCCTGATGAAGAAGGGAATATTGAGTACTCGTATATGCGAAAAGGACGGTATACAGAAGGACAAGCATCTACTACTGCAATTCATGTAATATTTTTTGATAAAGAAGGTCTTCCTGTTGGTGGACATTCTGTTGCAAAATACGTAAATAATGAATGGGGATTCACTCCTTGAGTGATGATGTGGGTAGACTCCTGTCCGCAAAACAAAATATTGTCTTAAGTCTAAAACGTGCTAACGTGAAGATTAAGCTATAAAAATATGAATACAACAACTAAAAATTATTTGTCAGCAGTAATTATTGCTCTTTTAATATTACTTTTAAGCCTGCCATTCCTTGCTTATGCAGAAGTTGAGGTAGTGGAATATAACTCTGGATACGATTCGGGCACAAGTGTGGACAGCGAAACCTCAGCGTCTAAAAAAGGTGTGGAAGCTTCATGGAAGGTTGAAGAGGGAGAAAGAAGCTCCGATGACACCACCACAAGTAGCCCTTCTAGCGAAGCACTTCCTATAAGAGAAGGTGGGCAGACGGTAGATGCCGGAACCATTCCAGAAAAACAAGAACAGGGGAATAATCAAGGTAGTAGCTCGGATGACGGGCAAATTAAGAGCTTTATTTGGACTCAGACCTCCGGGCCATTTAAATTCTCCACTGCCTCTGTAAAAGATATTCGTGACGGATCTCTTGACGGCATTAGCATAGAAGCGCTGACCAATGGCAGTGAAGATGCAGGCAGCGATGCAACAGCCACTTTGCGCGTTAATGCCGTCATCGTGCGCGGTTGGGACCCTGAAACAAAAGAGGCTGTTAGAGCTCGATTGGCAGAGAATGATGAAAAAAATGATGCCAATACCTTTGGCCTCTTTACTGCAGTCCAAGCCCTAGACAATCAAGCCATCAAAGATATTGTGATAACTGACGAAGATAGCGATGGAGACGGTCTTGGAGACCTTGCTAGCGTTTCTGTGTCATACACTGCACAAGTGCGCTTGTTCGGATTTATAAAGCGTGAAGTTGATGCCACTGCCACCGCGGTTGGCGACGGAGAAGTTCAAGTGCGCATTGGCAAATCAACCCCAATCCTGATGCGCTTGTTCTCCTGGAAAGGGGACCAGTCAGAATTTACTGATATAGCTAGTGATATCCAAGCAAGAATTGGCAGACTGGAAATTAGCGACCTTCCGCTAGAACGTTAATGACCTATGCTATGCGCGCAGTTGACAGTAGATTAGCCATGTGCTACTATTGAGTCTTCAAGACCAAAGGCTGATCTAAAGGGTAGTCGAGTTTATACAGGGTATTTGTCTTGATAGTTACAAACATAATCTACCAGACAAATATGGCAGAAGGAACAATCGCTCGTCTTACCGACAAAGG
>JAUYME010000020.1 GCA_030699515.1 bacterium | reverse complement strand
AAGCATCAATAATCAAACAAAAGCAAAAGAATTACGTAATTCTTTTCCCCTACATCCTGCGTCCTATTTCCTACAGCGCCCTTCGCGCGCCTTAGCGAAGGAGGGTATACTATTCTTATATGAGCTACGTTGACTATATCGGTATCGTCGGGGCAACAATCATTTTGATATTCTTCTTGCTTGATCAGACGCACAAAGTCAACGTGGACAGCAAACTCTACGATTTTTTTAATTTTCTTGGCGGGGGACTGTTAACTTTATACGGCATTTTAATTCAAGCCTGGCCATTTGTTGCCTTGAATGCAGTCTGGCCCCTTTTCTCACTAAGGGATCTGCTTCTTAAAAAGAAGTAAAAAGTGGGCCCCGCTACACACAGTATGTGCACCGGGGCCCACTTTTCAGGCGAGGCTTGGAACGCCTATCAACAAGTGAGAGGTGATCACTTACGTTTACACCGTCACCGTTCCAAACCTCACTATTATTCTAGCTTATTTCACATCTTAAAAATGTGAATATTATCCACATGATATAATCAAATTACGTATTTGAAAGGTCGGTTTTATCGAAAAACCAATAAAGAGACTTAATCTACATTATGAAAGGTCTACACATGATTGCCTTCGTCCTTCTAATCATCGGAGGCTTGAACTGGGGGCTTGAAGCTCTTGGAGTAGGGATTGGAAACTATATCCCATCTGGTCTTGCAGTTACCATCTACGCACTTGTAGGTATTTCAGCACTCATTGAGCTCTTCACTCACAAGAAGAGCTGCAAAAACTGTATGGCAAAAGGAGGCTCATCTTCAATGCCAATGCAAAACCAAGGAGGAGGAATGTAAAAAAATCGTCCACAGTAAGGGGCCAGGATCCAAACCAGAATCAGTTTAACGGAAGCGATTTTGAGGCGGGTTCAAGGAATGAGGAGCGCTGTGTACTCGAAGAGAGTCCATAAGCGAGGAGTGACGATGAAGCCGGCCAAAATCGGTCCGCCCAAAGGGAAGCCAAATTACATAATGCTTTCTTCGTTGCTCCTCCTCAACAAAATCCTTTTTAGCTTCGTCGTCGCGCCTAGAAATCATCATGCACTTTGGCTTTTAAATCTAATTCTGGGTTGAATCCTGGCCCCTGTTGAAAACAACACCCTTTTCAGAGTGTTGTTTTTTGCTACAATACCTTATCAGAAAATAAAAGAATTTTTTACTAGCTAACAATATGTATTATGTATAGCGTAGAAGTTGAAGAAAAAGAAAAACTTCCAAGCGGCTGGATTTTTGAAGTCACCGTTTTAGATGGTGATGAAAGCACCAACCACGAAGTGGAGCTGACTAGCTCCGACTACGAAGAGTTAACCGACAATCAGGTTGCCCCTGAACTTCTGGTTGAAAAGTGCTTTGAGTTTCTGCTGGCTCGCCAAGAAAAAGAAAACCTGTTGCCCGAATTTAACGTAACGGAAATCAAGCTCTATTTCCCTGAATTTGACGAAGTTATCAGCGAAATGCTGGTAGAAATGTAGAGTTACTTGCTATATAGTAAGGGCATGAAAATCTCAAGCCCGGCTTTTGAAAATCAAGGTAAAATTCCGGCTAAATTTACCTGCGATGGAGAAAATATATCCCCGGAGCTTATTTTTTCTGCTGTTCCGGAAAGTACAGTGAGACTTGCTTTGATAATGGATGATCCGGATATTCCGGATTTTGTAAAAAAGGAAAGGGGGATAGAGGTCTTTGACCACTGGATAGTTTTTAATATGCCAGCCGAAACTCAAGGGATAAAAGAAGGCCAAATCGCCCCGGGTGTGACCGGCCTCAGCAGTCGCGGCACAAAGGAATATGTTGGCGCTTGTCCGCCGGATAAAGAGCACCGATATTTTTTTAAACTGTATGCCCTAGATAAGGAGCTTGATCTGGATGAAAACAATACCAGGGCTCAGCTTGCGCAAGCTATGCAAGGCCATGTTATTGAGCAAGCCGAATTAATTGGTCTTTATGAAAGAAAATCAAAATGATGGATTTTATTTTTAGCTTTCTTAGTCCGGAGTGGATTCTATTTTTTAACCGCATAGTTCTTGGTGCTGTCATGATTTATTACGGAGCCCCTAAAATCAGAGACTTAAAAACCAATGCAAAAGAATTTAATGACTGGGGCTTTAAGCCGGGTATACTTTGGGGCACCCTTGTTGCTCTAGAGCTTTTCTTTGGAGGGTTATTTATCCTCCTTGGTTTTTACGCTGAACTCTTCGCATTTTTTATGGCCCTTGTTATGATAGTAGGTGTTCTTTGGAAGATTAAAAACAATCAAGTGTGGGAGCATTTAATTGAAAATTTCCATAATCTGGCGATGTGTTTGGTCCTAATATCTTTTGGACCGGGGCTATTTAATATAATTTCATCTTTCTAATGCCAAAAACAAAGAAAAAAGGAGAAAAATTAGAAATAAAAGCTGTTCCAACAAGAGAAGAACAATATCACACAGTTGATGAGATAATAGAGAAAAGCAAGCCTTCCTTTGTTTATTATTTTCTTCTTAGTATTTCCGCCCTGATAATTACCGGAGGACTGCTTTTAAGTAACAGCGCTATTGTCATTGGCGGAATGATGGTTGCACCGGTACTTAGTCCCATTATTGCTATGGCTTTAGCGATTACAGTGGGCAGAAAGGAGCTTTTGCGCCACGAAGCCTGGTATCTGCTCAAGTCTTTTGTTTTTCTTATCCTTGCGGGATTTTTACTCACAATTATTTTTCAAGGCCCTCCGCGTGACATTTTCTTTGAAAGCACCATGCGTGCCGCTGTTCTTTACTTTATTGTTGCTTTTTGTGCCGGCGCAGCCGGAACCTTTGCGTTTGCGCATAAAAAAACATCAGATATTTTACCCGGAATTGCCGTAGCCGTATCCTTGGTCCCGCCGCTTGTATTAATTGGCATCTCCTTAGCGGCTCTCAATTTTGAGCTCACTAGATTTTCTTTTCTCGTTTTTATACTTAATACCATAGGAATAATTTTTGGCGGAATTATTACATTTTCATTTATGAAGTTTCACAGAGCAGAGAAGCGCGTAGATGAAGAAATAAAGCTGCTGGAAGCAGAAGAGAAAGAAAGGGCGAAGGGGAAAGTCCAAAAAGCAAAAAAATAACACAAATCTCAAGCAGGCCTTATGTCAGCCGCACTCTTGTCCTTCTTCATAGTTCTCTTAGCCGGGCTGATTTTTTCAGAGCTTTTTAACCGCTTTCATCTGCCCTGGGTGCTTGCTTTAATTCTTGCCGGCGTTGTTATCGGCCCCTACGCTGCTGACATTATCACCATTGATCCTACCTTGGAATTTATCGGCCAAATCGGCCTTGTCTTTTTAATGTTTATGGGCGGCCTGGAGGCCAGGCTTTCCAGCTTTCGGGGGCTTAGACGAGAAATCGTCATCACCACCGCTTTTAACTCTCTTATTCCTTTCGCTCTGGGAATGCTAGTTGCGTTTACCTTTAGCTACAGTCTGAATGCCGCCATTTTACTGGGTGTCATCTTTATCTCTTCTTCTGTTTCCGTTGTTTTACCTGCGCTTGAACGCAGCGGCTACATCCGTAATTCGGTAGGGAGATTGGTGCTAGACGTAGCTATCATTGAAGATATTCTCAGTCTTATACTGCTCTCAATTATTATCCAAACAACCAACAGCCTAAGCCCTCTGCCTTTATACGTCCTCTATCCTTTGCTTCTCTTAATTTTTATCGGCTTGCGCTGGATAGCCAAGCACGTTAGCAAATTGATGCTTTTTCTTTTCGCAGATGATACGAGTAGAGGCGGATCGCACGAACTTCAGGTGGTTTTTGTCGTCCTGATTGGCACAGTAATTATTTTCCAAATTCTTGGCCTTCACCCAATCATTGGCTCTTTCTTGGCCGGACTCATTCTTTCCGACTCCATTAAAGAAAATGGTCTAAAAAATAAACTCCGAGCCATGGGTTATGGGCTCTTTATTCCCATCTTTTTCGTCCTTGTTGGCATGCGCACCAATATCTTTGCCTTCAGCGATGCCAGGTATGCCCTTGTCTTAACCATTTCTGTCGTTTCCGCCTTAATCATCGCTAAATTCACCGGCGGTTGGCTGGGGGCCAAATTAAGCGGACTAAGCAATTACAACGCAAGCTTTGTGGGCGTTGCCACTATTCCCCAGCTTACCACCACTTTAGCGGTGGCCTTTTCCGGTCTTGAGTTTGGTATTTTGGATGAAAAACTGGTTGCCGCCTTGGTTGTCCTTTCCGCTCTCACCACTTTCTTAGGCCCTTTTCTCGTAAATCAATTTACAAAAAATAAAGCGGAGGCCTAGATATTACTTGTACAGTGTGGGCACTTACTGGCCTCTACGCTCACGGCTTCCTTGCAGTAAGGGCAACTTTTTGTTTTTGCGGTTTTTGGCTCATCAGCTCTCTGATGCAGTTTATTAATTGCGCGCACAACCAAAAAAATTGCAAAAGCAACAATAATAAATTCAATTATCGCATTGAAGAAAAGCCCGTAACTAATCGCCGCTTCTTCTGTTATTGGAATTTTCAGCTTGGAAAAATCAATCCTTCCGGTTAGCAGGCTAAGAATCGGATTAATAATATCGCTTACAAGCGAGCCTACAATTTTCCCAAACGCCGCTCCAATTACCACACCAATCGCCAGATCTATGGCATTGCCCTTAATTGCAAATTTTTTAAATTCTTTAAACATCTTATCCCTTCTTTCCTTCTAATGTATAAACCCGGCTCAGCTCTGCGCCAAAAAGTAATACCTGTGCCGCCAAGTATATCCAAATTAGAAAGACTACTACCGTTCCGGCCGCTCCATAAGCACTGCCCACCTGCCAAAGGTCCAAGTAAACAGAAAATACAAAGCGCAGCAGCGTAAATAAAATCACTGTTATAAAGGCGGGGAAAAGCATGTCGGATATTTTCAGCCTTTTATCCGGGAAAACTGCAAAAATCGTTGCCACTAAAATTGTGCCTACCAAAAGTGTGCCGGCAAAATTAACTGTCTGCCAAAACACCAGACTAAGCTGGGGGCTAAAGATTGTCCCTTTCAAATATGAACTTATAAGGTTCAGTAAAGTCCAAACAATTAAGAGTAACCCGGTAAAAAATATCGTAAGAACCGCTACAATATTTTTTGCCACAATTGATGGTCTGTCTTTTTTACTCTTCTCATCCACTTTCCAGATAGTGTTTAGAGCATCTTTTAACTGTCTAAATACCCCGCCGGCACCAAATACTAAAATCAGCAAAACAAGCACAGTGGCCAAAACTCCTTGGTCGCTGCCTTGGATGCTGTAAATTGCCGAAGCGACCAAGTTAGCCACCGGATCTCCAAAAAACACGCTAACCTGTCTTAAAAGCTGATCCTGGCTTGCGGATTGCGGTAATACAAAACTTGCAATGGATAGAGAAAGAATTAACAAAGGAACTAAGGAAAAAATGGCATAGTAGGAAAGTGCCGCCCCAAGTCTATGGGTCTTGTCTAAAACCATGCCCCTGAGGGCCTTCGTTACTAAAGAAAACATTACTTCTTTTTAGCACTTTTCTTTTTCGCGCTCCGGCCTGCCTTATTGCGCGTTTTCTTAGCGGGCCTTTCTTTCGGCTTTTTTGTAAAAAAGGCAACAATGTCTGAAAGGCCAATCCCTCCATATTTAATCTGTTTTCGCTTGTCTTCAATGTCTTCGCTAATCTCTTTAACGCTTTCCCTAATGCGCTCTGAAATATCTTTTGCGTTCCGCGCAATTCTCAGCATGTAAAATAGAAAAACCAAAAGGAAAACCCCCAGAAGAATTGTAAACACCGTAGAAACGAAGAAGAAGATGTCTGCCTTTAAAAATGAATCCATTTTATTTTTTAGTTATTTTTATAAATGATAAGATTATCTAATGACAATTCTTGAATCTATAATTTTCGGACTGGTAGAGGGCATCACGGAATTTCTGCCAATTTCTTCTACCGCTCATTTAATTATAACAGCAGAGATTCTAAAATTAGAGCAAAGCGATTTTATCAAAACTTTTGAAGTGGCAATTCAGCTTGGCGCAATCCTTTCAATCGTTGTTTTATACTGGCGTAGCCTGCTTCAAAACAAAGAGGTTCTTAAAAGAATTGCTGCCGCATTTATCCCAACCGCAATTGTTGGTTTTGTTTTATACGAACTGATTAAAGGAATTTTTGGCTCTCTCAACGTAGTGCTCTGGGCGCTGTTTTGGGGAGGAGTAGCCATCATTCTTTTTGAGCATTTTTACCGGGAGAAGGACGGAGCCCACTCCGAAATTGCTGAAATCAGCTACAAAAAGGCGGTTATCATCGGACTTTTCCAGTCCATAGCTGTAATTCCGGGAGTCAGCCGGGCGGCAGCCACCATTATTGGCGGCCTTTGGCTGGGCCTAAAAAGAAAAACCATCGTAGAATTTTCTTTTCTTTTAGCTGTACCAACCATGCTGGCCGCTACCGGTTTTGATCTCTACAAAAATGCCCCAAGTTTCAGCTCTGACGAATTTATTCTCTTAGCCTTTGGCCTTGTTGCTTCATTTGTTTTTGCAACCATGGCGGTAAAGCTTTTGCTTAAATTTATCCAGCAAAACGACTTCAAATTCTTCGGTGCTTACAGAATTGTTATTGCCATCCTTTTCTTCGCCATATTTATCAAATAGTAAAGCGTAGATAAAAATGGCAACACTAGCGTAAAGGAATCCGAGGAGCTCCTTCTTAACAATATAGATATCGAACTCTTTACCTTCACCTTCGGCTAGAAGCTAGAAATAACTTTTGTTATGCTTAGCTTCTAATGTTTAAGAAGTTACCCTTAACGCATATCGCAATTATCCCGGACGGCAATCGTCGCTGGGCTCGTTTACACAAACTCCCAATATTCAAGGGCCATCAAAAAGGAGCGAAGCAATTTGAAGAGATTTTAGAAGCCGCCGACAAGGAAGGTATTCATTACCTTACTATGTGGGTTGCTTCAGAGGATAATCTAAAGAAAAGAAGCAAAATAGAAGTGAAGTTCTTGGTAGCTCTCTTCAAAAAATATTTTAAAAAACTTTCAAAGTCCAAGAAACTTCAAGAGAGACAAATAAGAGTACGAATTTTTGGCAAAGGAAAAGAGATTATAAAGGACAAAGCCCTAAGCAAAACTTTATCCGAACTGGAAAAAACAACCGCAAAAAATACCGGCGCGCAGTTAAGTTTTTTATTCGGCTACAATGGCACAACGGAAATGCTGGAGGCAATTAAGAAAATCAAAAAGCCAATCAACGAGGAAAGCCTTAGAAAGGCCCTATGGACTGGAGAACTTCCGGACATAGATTTAGTTATTAGAACCGGCGGAGAGCCACACAATTCCGTTGGCTTTATGATGTGGCATAGTGCCAATAGCGAATCCTACTTCAGTAAAATGCTTTGGCCGGATTTTGGCGCGAAAGAATTTAAAAAAGCAATCAAAGAGTTTTATTCCAGAAGAAGGAAGAGGGGGAAATAAATTTAGCGAAAATAAACGGGCTAATTATCAACCCGTTCGACACGCTCAGGGTGGATATTGCTTTATCAATATCAACAGCTTATCCACCTCTACTAGACTAGCAGTGATTCTTTTTGCTAAACTAAAAGGCAGGCCTAAAAAGCTCAAATATATTTTCAAAAGAAAACCGGCTATGTCAAAAAACATTTTTAAAAAATGTCAGGCCCCAAAATATAAGCATTTTTATGCTTCAGGCAGTTTTAAGCTTTTTAAAAGGAGCCGGGAAGACATTTCCCCGACTATTTTTATGATTATCAGAAAATAAGCCTATGTAAAAATCGTCGATAACTTGGAATGTAAGAAAAATAAACACTGCACGTCTTTACACATGAGAAATCCAGAAGAAAAATTCCTTGTTATCTACGAAAAGCATTCCGATGCGATATTTCGGCACTGTTACTTTCGGGTTTCTAGCAAAGAGCTCGCAGAAAATCTCACCCAAGAGACTTTCATGCGGGCATGGAAGTACCTATTGGAGAAAGAAGAAATTAAAAACATGAAAGCCCTACTATACCGAATAGCGGGAAATTTAGTGATTGATTACTACAGAAAGAAAAAAGAATCCTCACTCGAGAATATGACCGAGGCGGGGTTTCAAATAGCCAGCAATGAAGATAAGGAAATGAAAACCGCTACTGAGATAAGGGGGCTAATGGACAAACTGGATGAACTTGAACCAAAATATAGCGAAGTGCTTATAATGCGCTTTATAGATGACATGCGGCCAAGAGAAATCGCTAAGGTTTTAGATTTAAAAGTTAATGTTGTGTCGGTAAGGATCCATAGGGGAGTAGAAAAATTAAAATATATATATGTATCTTCTTAGAAGAAAATTTAAACAAGCCAAAAGAATACAACTTACAAATCCTGCGAAAGAACGCATCCGTGAAAACTTGGTGCATTTAATTCGGACAAGCCAAGCGCCACGAAGCGTTAAAATATCAAGCTTCAGCTTCTCTTACAGTTTTACCAAATATAAACACCTGCCTGCGCTGGTTGTTTTATTAATAGCTCTTTCTTTTACAACAGCATTTGCAGCCGAAAAAGCGCTTCCCGGAGATGCCCTTTATGGGGTAAAAACAGGTGTTAACGAAAAGATCAAAGAGGTTCTAAGCTTTAGCAAAGAAGCAAAATATCGCTTCCAAGTAAAAATTATTGAAGAAAGGCTTTGGGAATACGAGCAGCTTGCTACAACCGGACAGCTCAATAAGGAAAGCCAAGTTTCTTTGGAAACCTTAATTAATCTAAGTTTTGCTAGGATGGATAACTATTTTTATCAATTAGCAAGCTCTAGCGCTTATTCAACCCAGGCCCAGCTTTACAACAAACTTTCGGCACACAAATCAGTTATCCAAGGCCTTATAGAAAATTTTGAGAATATGGAAAATCTAAGTTCTGCAATATCTCAAATTCAGCTGATAGAGACTAAGCTAAAGCCCGCAATCAAACTTTTAGGCGAAGTAAAAAGCTCGGAGGATCTTTCCGAAGTGGAGAAAAGAATTCAAGACAAAACCAGCAAAATACGAGAAAACGTATCAGGAAAAAATACTCAGCTATACACAAAAGTTATTGAACAGATAAACGGACAGCTTGAAGAGAGCCAAAAAGCTCTTCGCGAAGGCTCAATCCTAAACCAAAAGGGCAATACAGATAACGCCAGAGAGCTCTTGGAAAGTTCAGAGCGCGCTGCAGAAAGAGCGGAAAAAATTCTTGAAATTCAAGAAGGTTTAGATATAAAAATGCATATAGAAAAAGGGCAGATTACTGAGAAAAAACAAAAGAACGAGGTTGAAAACCCCGATATTCAGGAAGAAATCATCGAAAAAGTAGATGAAGTAGTTGAAGAAGTGCAGGAAGTTCTAAATCCTCTTGGAATTTAAAGGCGGGCATATCGGGCTGTATCCGAACCGGCCACGGCGTCACCTTATGTAGTAGGCCAGACTCTGACTTGCGCATGCATAAGCAATTCGCTATCGTAAGGCTACGAAAGGAGGCCGTCATTGACCACACGTTCTGATGCGGAAGCAGAGCTCCTATCTTGTGAGCGCGATCACAAGGAGATGCTTGATCAATGGGGGCGTTGGGTCTATTTTTTCGCAATCACGGTCGCCTGCGTTGTTCTGATCAACCTGATTACGGGGGAGAGCCCAAACCCAGTCCAAATTGTTGCATTCCTCGCCTTCGGACTTCTCTTGGTCCTACACCGTATTCGCACTTGGCACTTCGCTCGCTTCATTGACCGGATGCGCCAGGAACTCGATGAAGAAGGCTAGGGCGTGGTAGAATCAAAAACGAAATGGAGGTGCGCGTACATGGGACAACACAGCCTTTGGCTTTGGGGCCTGGGTGGGCTCCTGATTCTGCACTGGTACATCCGAGCTCCTGCGCTTCGGAGCCGTACCCAACGCAGTAGCGAGGGAGCCCGCAGGGGAACAACGCGCGCCTGCGCGATGAGGGAGCACCCCTTCACTCGCTGGCCGAAGATGCAGGTGAAAGCCTGGATCTGAAGCTCGCAACGTCACCCGCACTAGCCCCGCCGACAAAATGCCCTAACAGGCATTGCGTCGGCGGGGGCAACTAAAGCATTTGCCCTAATTCATCAGGGCATTTATTATATTCAGAGCATTACCCCCTAGCTAACAAAAGGGGGCACTTGTCTATGGCGACACGTAAAAAGAACAAATTCCAGCTTGAATCAGATTTTCAACCGGCGGGGGACCAACCGCAGGCTATTAAAGCACTTACAAAGGGCCTAAAAGAAGGCAAGCGCTATCAAACCCTTCTTGGCGTTACCGGATCGGGCAAAACATTTACCGCTGCCCATCTTATCCAAAACATTCAAAAACCTACTTTGGTAATTGCGCCAAACAAAACTTTAGCCGCTCAGCTCTATCAAGAATACAAAAGCTTTTTCCCAAAAAACCGAGTCTGTTATTTTGTTTCTTACTACGACTACTATCAGCCGGAAGCTTATCTTCCAACAACAGACACTTATATAGAAAAAGAGGCAATGATTAACGAAGAAATAGACCGCTTTCGTCACCTTGCCACCAGCTCACTGCTTACAAGAACCGACGTTATTGTCGTCGCTTCCGTTTCCTGTATTTACAACCTAGGCCTTCCGGAAAATTACTTTGACAGCGTTATCAAGCTTGAAGTGGGAAACAAAATAACTCGCCAAGATTTAATTAAAAATCTAATCAAAATTGGCTTTGAGCGAAACGAAACCGAATTAAAACGCGGAAATTTCCGAGTTAGAGGAGACGTCTTGGAAGTTCAAGCTGCCAGTGACGAAATAATTTATCGCATTAATCTGGAAGAACAAGAAATAAAAACCATCGCTATTACCGACTCGATAACTCGAAAAATTAAGGAAGACTTAACCGAAATTCTTATCTTTCCGCCCAAGCACTTTGTAACCACCTTACCCGAAAGAGAGCGCGCCATTCAAGATATTAAAGATGAGCTAAAAGAGCGACTAAAGTTTTACAAAAAGGAGGGCAAGCTTTTAGAGGCGGAAAGGCTGGAAAGACGTACAAAGTACGATATGGAAATGATTCAAACGCTGGGCTTTTGCCATGGCATAGAAACCTATTCTCGCCACCTAACCGGCAAGTTGCCCGGCCAATCTCCAGACACGCTTTTGGAGTACTTTCCAAAAGACAACGACGGGAAACCAGA
>JAUYME010000018.1 GCA_030699515.1 bacterium | reverse complement strand
AACGCCTATCAAAAAGAAAAGAAGCCCCCAGAAAAATTTATTATGTAGAGCCATAACAAAAAACCTTGACACAATTATAGCATTAGTATATTATCTTCGCGCGGGGTTGGCAGTTGCTCTATAGCGTAAAGCCTTTTTTCTCATTCCACACATTTCCCCTTTTCTCCGTAAAGGTTTCTGCCACCTCGCACTAGCACGAGGCCCTGTACCAGACGGTACGGGGCCTCACCAATTTTAGAGAGCCTTATAAATTACCCCGCCCCCTAGCACCCTCTCCCCTTTCAAATCGTAAATAACCGCACTTTGTCCGCTTGCAATAAACTCTTGCGGTTTTTCAAACACAATCTTAAATTGACCTTTGACCTTTGACATTTGCCTGCCCACCATAGCCTTGGCGGTGGTGGGACCTTTGACTTGCAGAAGGTGCGCCCTCTGCAGTGGCTGCCTGTACCTAAACCTCAGCAGCACCTTTTCCCCTTTTTTTTCTTTTGTCTTCCCTATTGCCTTTTGCCTAGTGCCTAGTGCCTCGTCTATAAAATTAGTATCCCCCAAAATTATCTCTCTCTTCTTCACCCTCTTATCGCCCCTTGGCGTTAAAACCAGCGTATTAGTTTTAATATCTTTTTCTGCCACATAATGCGGCTCGCTAAATCCGCCCACTCCAAAACCATGCCGCTGACCAATCGTAAAATTGTGTACACCACCATGTGTACCAAGTAGTTCACCGCTTTCATCTAAAATTTTTCCCTTTTTCTTTGGAATAAAATCAGCCAAAAACGCATCCAAGGTAATCTGGCCCAAAAAACATACTCCTTGCGAATCTTTCTTTTCTGCATTGTGCAAATGAAACTTCTTTGCAATTTGCCTAACTTTGCTTTTCTTTAAACCTCCAATTGGAAAAATTGTTTTTGCAAGCTGACGCTCCGTGAGCATCCAAAGAAAATAGCTCTGATCCTTGTTTTTATCCACACCCGCCAGCAGCTGGTATTCTTGTTTTACTTTTATCTTTGCATTTTTGCTTACTACTTGATACTTGCTACTTGCTACTGACGCTCGCGTCCTTCGGACGCGAGCGTAGTGCCCTGTTGCCACAAAATCCGCCCCCATAGCCATTGCCCGCTCAAAGAACAAGCCAAACTTTATCTCGTGATTGCACATCACATCCGGATTCGGGGTAATTCCGCTTCTGTAGCCATTTACCATATACTCCACCACTTTCTCCTTGTACTCTTTTTCAAAATCAAAAACATAAAAAGGAATTCCTAAAACCTCGCAAGCTCTTCGCGCATCCTCAGCATCTTGATCTGCGCAACCGTCAACATTCCAGCACTTCAAATGCACGCCCACTACATTGTATCCCTGCTCCTTTAACAACCCAGCGCTCACACTAGAGTCCACCCCGCCAGACATACCAACAAATACAGTCTTTTTTGCCATCGTTTTCTTTTTTACAACCTACTTGTGCTGAGCATAGCCGAAGCATCCCCTATAACCTAAATGCTCTTTGTCTATTTCCCAGCGCGCATTGCTTCCTCCGCCCTTTCTATATCTTTCGGATATGCAATTGGTAGCCAAAAGTCTGTTTTAAGAACTTTAAACTTAAAATCTTTTGCCATTCTGGAAATATTATCAGTAATCAAATACTCACCGTGCGTACTATCTTTTAGCAAATCATAACCAAAAATGCGAGAGTCAAGCACATACACACCTGTTGCAACCAAATTTGATTTTGGAGCTTTTGGCTTTTCTTCTATATTTACCAAGTTTCCATCACTATCAAGCTCAAACACCCCAAAATGTGTTGGATCTTCGTGTTCCATAGCTAGAGCTGCCAAAGGATAAGCAATTAGTTCTTCAATAGCCTTTTTTGAATGCAAATCATCACAATAGCCGTAAAGAAATCTCTCACCATCAGAAACTAAATCCTTACAAAGAAATAGCGCGTGCGCCACACCAAGCTGCTGATCTTGAAGCACATAACGAATTTTTCGCCCCTTAAATTCAGAGCTAAAATAATCCTGAATGACCTCTTTTTTGTATCCAACCACCAAAATTATTTCATCAATCTCACTGGGCAAAACTTCTAAAAACCTCTCCAGAAGAGGCTTTCCTAAAATCTTTATCATGGGCTTTGGAACTTCTGCCGTTAAAGGACGCATTCTTCTGCCCTCTCCCGCCGCTAAAATTACTGCTTTCATCCCGTACGAAGCAGGACGCACTTGTGCGTCCGTTGCTTGCTGGTTAAATAGCGACTTTTTGCTGATAAATATGATTTCAGGATAAACATGGTTTTATGCACAAGATTGCTTCGTTCGGGATTCATATTCTAGATTTTAGATGTTAGATCTTAGATTTTTAGACAAAAATTCAAATTCCAAAAATCCTCATCTTGATTCTTTTCTTGGCTCGGTATAGTCTATTGTCTATTATCTAACATATATTGTCTAATAGTCTAATATCTCCTCATTTAGTTTTGTCTAACGTCTATAGTCTAATGTCTACTATCTAGTCTATGAAATACAACGACCTAAAACCCGGAGTAGTCTTTATCTATGAAGGCCAACCCTACCAGGTAATTAGTGCCGATTTTTTGCGCAAGCAACAGCGAAAACCGGTGATGCAAACCGAAATCAAAAGCCTAATTTCCGGCAAAGTGCTCCAACGCAACTTTCATATGAACGAAAGTTTTGAAGAAGCCGACATTGAGAAAGAGACAATTAAATACTTATACAGCAACAAAGGAGAATTTTGGTTCTGTGATGTTAATGATCCAAGCAACAGGTTCAAGCTTGACGAAGTAATTGTTGGAGCTCAAATGCAATTTGTTAAAGGCAATACAGAAGTAGAGGCGATTAAATTTAACGGTGAAGCAATTGGCGTAGAAGTACCAATCAAAATGGAGCTTAAAGTTAAAGACACCCCGCCAAACGTAAAAGGAAATACTGCCAGCGGTGGAGACAAGGTAGCAGAACTTGAAACCGGTGCAAAAGTAACTGTACCCCTTCACGTAAATGTTGGTGATATCATCCGTGTAAACACCCAAACCGGCGAGTACGACACCCGCATAGAAAAAGCTAAAGATAGGATGTAGGAGCTAGTTTATAGGTAATAGGGAATAGGTTATAGAAGGCAGGAGGTAGAATGTAGGAGTTAGGAGTTCGCAACGCCAATACCCACAACGCTGTTATGCCTCCGGCATAACAGCGTTGTGGGTGGCTTTATTTTTCTTACTATTTCCTATTGCCCAGTGCCTATTGCCTGCTTACTCTATTCCTAAGATATTCTTCAAATCCTCTTTATCTTTACCAGCACTATCTGCTGGTTTTTGGCTTTCCTCTTCCCGCCCTACATCCTGATTCCTACTTCCTACCTGTGCTGAGCTCCGTCGAAGTACATCCTCTTTTTTGTTTGCCAAATCTCCAAGTGACACCTCTTTCGCCTCTCCTTTGCCTTCAGTTTTTCCCTCTACATCCTGTTTACCCTGAGCGTTGTCGAAGGGCACCCTACTTCCTACATCCTGTCTTCTCTTCCTCTTCCCCCTCTTTCGTTTACCCCTTTGCTTTGCAGGCGCAACTTCTTCTTTCCTAAACTCAATACCAATCATTGCCAACTCCGCTTGAGCTTTCGCATTCTTATCTTCGCTTGCTTGACGTAAAATCTTGACCGGCTCAATTTCGTTGTTCTGTAGCTTTTCAAAACAATCACTGCAATAAACAGGCTTGTTCGGGTCCGGCTTAAATGGAAGCTTGGCGGTTTTTCCACAACCTGGCACATCGCAAGGCATACTAAACCTATCATCTCCGCTAAGCTTCTTCTTTCCATCTACCGTGACATCCCCGGGATCGCCATTAATAATCCTTGCTTTCCCGCTTTCAATTTCCTCAATATCTTCAAAACCGTTTCCGCTTGCCCACCTCTTAATATCGGCCTCAACTTTGGCTTTGGGTTGACCATATTTATCCCTGGAAGTCGCAACCAGCTCGTCTTCAGGCACCGCATCATCACAGTGCATAAATGGCGCAATGGTTGATGCAGAAAAAGGTCTTGTCGTCAGTCCATCTACCATCAGACGAATATAAACACTGTAGTTTGGCAAGTTAACAATATCTTGGATTTCAAATTCCGGAGTAAACTCCGGCTCCAAAAATTCCGCATCAGAAGCACCAACTCTAAAAGTGATAATCGTGCCGGTGTTTCCAAACACCGCATCACGCACTTTCGTAGATTGATCATCAACAAGTTGCCCGACATACTGGTGAGCGATAATCAAATTTAACCTGTATTTTCTAGCTTCAGAAAGCACGGATGCAAAAGAATCTGTGGCAAAGTTTTGAAACTCATCCACGTAAAGATAAAAATCTTCACGCTCGTTTTCCTTAATACGCACCCTTTCCATGGCAGCCAGCTGAATTTTTGTAATGATCATAGCGCCAAGAAGGCGAGAATTATCTTCTCCGATACGTCCCTTAGATACGTTTACCAAAAATATCTTCTTCTCGTTCATCAGCTTAAAGATATCTATTGTGCTTTTGCTTTGCCCCACAATATTTCGCACCAAAGCAGTGGAAAGGAACTGACCTATCTTGTTTTGAATCGGCGCAATGGCCTCGTTTCTAAATTTATCCTGCCACTCCTCGTATTCATTTATCCAAAATGCTTTAACTACCGGATCCTCCACATTATCAATTATTCTCTGACGATAGTCTTTGTCCACCAAAATACGGGAAGCTCCCAAAAGCGTAGTGCCCGGAGTATCCAAAAGCGCCAAAATTGCATTGTTCAAAATATATTCCATTCTGGCAGACCAAACATTGGCCCAAATCTTCGTGAAAATTCCCATTAGCCCGGATGCCACAAGGTGTTTATATCTTGGATCCGGAAGCTCCAGCGGATTAAAACCAACGTGATAATCCATGTCCGCGGGATTAAAGTAAATTACATCCTCCTTGCGAGAGCGCGGGATCATTCCCAAAATGTCCTCAATCAACTCTCCATGAGGATCCACAACACAAATACCTTCATTATTCATGATGTCCTGAATAATAATGTTGTGAAGCATGGAAGACTTGCCCGTACCGGTCTTTCCAATTACGTACATGTGCTGGCGCCTGTCTTTGCGCTTTATGCCAAAAAGCCTGTTGTCGCCACGAAAATTGGTACGCCCAAAACACACCATATCGCTATCATGCGGCGGCTTTGGGCCAGTATGCTGTATTTCTCTATCTATATCGGTAATTGGCATCGCTACACCATTAGTATAACAAGCCCGTCAATCTTTTCCTACGTCTTTCCCCCTCCCCTTAGTTTAAGGGGAGTAAAGTCGTCGGAAGACTAAAGTCGTCGGAAGTCGGACTTCCGATTTTGTGGTTTTCTGCGCCTATAACGCTACAACGCTATTACGTTTACAACAATCCGGAGCCGCTCATTTAGAGCTGGCTCTAAATGAGCGGCTCCGGATTTTCCTCCACCTCTACTTTCTTTCCGGTAATAATTGCTTTTTCGCTGGCAGATCGAATAATAGTAGCCTCCTCCTCATCAATCAACTTCTTCGCCGCATCGGCCGGAATGGCGTATTTTTGCCTACTATGTTCAATAATTTTATCGCGCAAGCTCGCGTGCGTTGGCTCGTGCACAAAAAGTGTTTCCGCAGAAAACGGGTCGTAGCTTTCCCCGTCAATTGTCATTTTTATATAAAACTCCCGCTTGCCCAAGTTAATCAAGTCTTTAATTTTAAAAGTTGGCGCAAATTCATTTTCTAATATTTCCGCATCCGCACCACCCACACGAAAAGATATCATGCTTGCAGTGTTTCCAAGCACAGCAGAGAGAACTTTCGGAGAAAGCTGGCCCATATACTGGTGCGCCACCGTTAGGCAAATTCCATACTTCCTAGCTTCAGAAAGCAAGTTTTCAAATGTATCGGTAACAACGTTGTGAAACTCGTCCACGTATAAGTAAAAATCCGTACGCTCTTTTTCGGGAAGCCTTGCCCTCTGCATTCCCGCCTGTTTAATTTTGGTTAAAAACATTGCTCCAAAAAAACTTGCGTTTTCTTCTCCCAATTTTCCTTTTGCAATGTTGATGAGCACGATTTTTTGATCGTTCATCAGCTGTTCCAAATCTATTTTGTTTTCCTTCTGTCCAAAAATATTTCTTAGCATCGGGTCGGAAAGAAACTGCCCCAGCTTGTTTACCAAAGGAATAATGGCGTCTGTATCAAACTTCTCGCTCCAATCGGCAAATTCAATTGCCCAGAAACGCTTTACCATGTCGTCCTCAATATACTCAATTACCTTTTGCCTATAGTTTCTGTCTGTAAGCATAGAAATCATTCCCCTCATTGTTGCGTGCGGATAATCCAAAAGCGCCAAAGTGGTAAAACGAAATACGTGCTCTAGTCGCGGGGTCCAGTTGGCACCAAACTGCTTTTCTAGTACTTCAATCAACCCTTGTGTTAGCTGGTGTTTAAAGCCGGGATCAACATTTGCCAAAGGGTTGAAAGAAGAGGGGTATTCGCTATCACTTGGATCAATGATGCAAACATCATCAATTCTATTTTCCGGAATAAACTTTAAAATATCTTCAATTACGTCTCCGTGAGGGTCAATTAAACAAAGCCCTTGTTTGAAAGCTACGTCTTGGCGAATTAAAAGCTCTAAACCTTTACTTTTTCCTACTCCACTCTTTCCAACAATATATAGGTGTCGGCGCCTATCGTCTCGCTTAATACCAAAAACAAAGCGCTTCTCCTCCAGAGCAACTACATAGTTTGTGCGCCCAATAAAAGAAATATTCTTCGTTTCATCAGAGCCAATGATTGGAAGATCCGGAGGCGGAGGCGCATATTTAATTATCTGAACTCTACTACGAGCCATAGGAATATTTTAACACTTTTAACGGCTCACACACTGTGTGAGCCGTTAAACTCCTTCCTGCTAATAGCAGGCCTCACCCTTCGACAAGCTCAGGATGAAAGTTGCTCTAATCATACAACTTCAGAATTGTAGCAGCTTTCACAATACACAATCTCTGGCCGGTCGGGGGCATAGGAAGTTTCAAATTCATTGGGGCATTTTTGTTCCCCATGAAAATGCTTGCCAACGTTTGAGTATGCGCCAGATTTTATGCCCCCACACGCACACGCTCTCTTCCAAAGCCGAGGCAGATTAGTCATTTGCACCCTTGATACATGACGACAGTTAGAGCAAAGCCTGGGCAAGGGAAGTTTAAACTGGCGATAGAAAGCCAGTTCTGCCGGCACAAACCGAAAAGCTTTTGAGCATCCGTGTCCACAAGCCCCCTCATGCAGACAACCAACAGTCTCATTTTTTACTGCATCAGAAAACTCAAAGCTATCCGACAGTTCACTTCCCTTTTTAGTGATGGTATAGCCGCGCTCTGCCGGATCTCTCCATGTATATCCATGATTTTTGATTTCTGTTTGTTCAAGTGGAAAGTAGAGCTGAGCCGTGGTCTCATTGTAGGCATAGGGGCTTGCTTCAATCGGAAAGAACTCGCCATATTTATAAACTCTTCCTTGTTTATCCACGTAAGGCAGATCGTTCATCTGCTTGATGATCTGATTTCGCAAAGCTTCGTATTCTTCTTTAGAATATTGCTTGTTTAAAATGCAGTATTGCTTTTTCTGCATGCCCACACAGCCAAACATGTTCTTACTGCCTATTACTCCCATAGAATAATCAATTTCCATTCCCTGGATGGTGATAAACCAGCTAAATCGCACGCGCGAATGCCAGCCAAGCATACAACTTTCATAAATAAGCTCGGAATTCTCACCAAAGTGCGTAAAGTCATAACAATCCTTGGTCCCAGCCGGTGTCGGAGTAATCAG
>JAUYME010000045.1 GCA_030699515.1 bacterium | reverse complement strand
ATCAATTCTGGCCTTTTCAACGTTGAGGGGCTTTCCACGAAGCGGAAGAACTGCTTGAGTAAATTTGTCTCGGCCCATACGCGCAGAGCCGCCGGCGCTATCTCCCTCGACAATAAAGAGCTCACTTTCTTCCGGATGCTTAGAAATGCAGTCGGTAAGTTTGCCGGGAAGCTGAAGGCCTTCCAAAGCGCCTTTTCTAATAACCGTGTCGCGCGCGGCTTTGGCGGCCTTTCTGGCTTTTGCGGCAAGCAAACACTTTTCTACCATCTTGGCGGCATCTTTGCCGTTTCTTTCAAGGAAATTCTTTAGAGCTTCCGCCACAACGCTTTCAACCGCGGTTCTAGCTTCCGGACTTCCCAGCCTGCTTTTAGTTTGGCCTTCAAATTGGGGCTCTTTAAGTTTTACTGAAACAATAGCGGTTAAGCCCTCGCGAACATCATCTCCGGTTAGGCCGGCCTCTTTGGCTTTAATGTAGCCTTTCTCGCCGGCCCAGTTGTTTAGCGTTCTGGTAAGGGCGGAGCGAAAACCAGTAAGATGCATGCCGCCATCCGGAGTGTAAATGTTGTTGGCAAAACTTAGCTCTTGGGTTTCAAGCTCGTCGGTATAGGCAAAGGTAACCTCCACGGCAACATCATCTGCTGTTTTTTCCACGTAAAAAGTTTCGTCGTGAATTGGCTTTTTGTCTTCGGTAAGGTGGCGGATGAAAGAAAGCAGCCCGCCGTCAAAATAAAAGCCGTGGTAAAGCGCAGGGTCGTTTCTGTGGTCTATAAATTCAAGATTTATTCCTTTGGTAAGAAATGCTTGGCGGCGAAGACGCTCTAAAATTGTTTTGCTGTTAAATTCTACGGTTTCAAATACGCTTGGATCGGGGCTAAAGGTAATTCTGGTTCCGGTTACTTTGGCTTTGCCAATTTTCTTAGGCGCAGACTTGGCTTTGCCCAGCCTAAATTCCTGAACATAATGGTTTCCATCACGCATTACTTCTGCTTTTAACTCTATAGAAAGAGCATTGACTACAGAAACACCTACTCCGTGAAGCCCTCCGGATACCTTGTATCCCTCTCCGCCGAATTTTCCTCCGGCGTGAAGTACAGTTAGCACTGTTTCCAAGGTAGATTTTTTGGTTTGCTTGTGTTTTTCTACCGGAATTCCTCGCCCGTCATCGGTAACTGAAACTTGACCGTCTTTTAATAACTCTACGGTAATGTTTTTGGCATAACCGGCCATGGCTTCGTCTATGGAGTTATCTACAACTTCCCAGATAAGGTGATGAAGCCCCGCTACATCAGTGGTTCCAATGTACATTCCCGGACGTTTTCGTACCGGATCCAGCCCCTCAAGAACGGTAATGTCTTTTGCGGTATAAGAAGATGCTTTCTCAGCTGTTTGAGCTGATTTTTCTGCTGATTTTTTTGTTGGCATTTGGAATTAAAAAAGGCCTATAAGCCCTTTGATTAAGCTCATTTTAGCGCATTTTGAGGGCAAAATCAATCATTCTACGCAGGCTTTGCCTTCGGCGATAATGTCTGCCAATCGGCTTTCGCCAATACCTGAAACTTTGTCATCTAGTTCGTCTAGCGAGCTAAATGGCCTGGCATCTATAATTTTTTGGCCAATAGAAGGGCCAACGCCAATAATTTCGTCTAGCTCTTCTAACGAGGCGCTGTTGATATTAATTTGCCCTTCGTCACAGCCAGTGGAAGTGGTGGATGAACCGGCTGGCGGAGTAGTGGTAGCAGTACTGGTGGTGGTAGTGGTAGTGGTTGAGTTGCCTTGGAAGATGCCCTGATTTGCCCCGATGTCATCTTCTGATGATTTAGGGTTCACTTCGTTCAGATCTGCCTCCGGCTCTGGGTCGGGTTTTGGCTGACCCTTGGAGTTGGGTTTACCTGGTGTTCCTCCTTCTTTTTCGCTGCTGTGCCACGCTAGGCTACTTTTGCGTTCCATCGTAAGACGTTCTTTAGAATCTCCAGCCGGCCAATTTGGATCGGCTAGAGCTAGATCTTCCAGTTGGCAAGAATCGTTAAAAAGTTTTAGCCCTTCAGCGCTGTTGCTTAGAGCGCCAGTGTAAATTGGGGCGGCTAGTGAAGGCAGGGTATCTTCTCCCCTTTTAAGAAGGTAGAGGGCGTAGACGGGAAGCTCTACACCGGCAGGAATTTTTATTTGGATTTGCTCTTTTAGGTCAATAATTTCGTAGCCGGAAACATCCAGCTCTTTGCCGGAAATGTTTTTTAGCTCAATCCATTCTGCGTTTGAATTGTCTTTGCTTCCGGCCCAGTTAATTTCGTTAAAGATTAATTCTTTTTGGCTGACGGAGCTTCCATCGCTAAAGGAGCATTTATTTCCCGGCTCTTTTGTTGCAGTTGTTTTGCTTGTTTCTTTTTTCTCATTGTTAATATCCTGAACTGAAATAACTTTTTTTGCTTGTTCTTCACTGTCTTTAAAAATTCCCAGCGTAGTATCTATGGCAACTTCTGTTGCTTTTGCGGAGGCACCAGCTACCCTTGGTTTTGACGCGGCATTGCCTACCCCGCGGCTATCCTCGGGTAATTTTGCTAGGGTGGAAGTGCTGTTTGCTCTTTGGCCCAGCGGAATAGAGGCAATTAGATTTTTGTCTTTGCTGGCGGTGGCCTCTTTGGGTTGCATTACTATGGCAGTGAGCGTGCTGGAGACGACAGAGCTTGCTATAGCTATGGAAGCAATGATTACGATAGTTTTACTATTCATAATTCGTAATCTTAATTTATAATTCTGGTCCCTACTCGTCTAGTCCCGGTTTTTCAATGCGCTCTATTACGATATCGGAACGAGAGTTTTCGCGCGCAGATAAATAGCCCAGCGCAAAACTGATGGTGGAAATAAGGAAAAAAATGACAAAAAGAGTGATGTTTTTCTTATTTTCTACAATCCAGTTTTTCATGTTTTACAACTTTAGTGTTTTTATTATCTTTCTAGCTGTTGCCTCTGGGGAAAGATTGGAATTATCAATGGCAAGATTACTTTTTACCGGAGCAGATGTCTCAAAATCTTCCGTTTTTAAAAATCTTCTTAAAACACTTCTTTTAGTTAATTTGTGATATTGATTTCTATCTTTATTCGCTACTCTAGAAAGTAAGGCCGCCTTACTTGCCTTTAAATGGACAAAGTAAACGTCCGCCCCTGCGTTAACTAGCCTAGTTTCTAATCTTTTCATATATATCGGATCTTTTAATCCTGTTGGCGAGACGTAGTCGTGTGCATAGCAATGGGTAATGACAATATTTTTAGAAGACTTCACACAAAGTTCGTAAAATTCATACTTGAGCTTTTCCATTATTTTATTGGCTTCCAATGTTTCGCGCTCAAATACGCTTAAGACCAGATTATTGATTAAATGATTGTGGGTTACATGGTAATTTAGTTTCTTGGCAATAATCTTGGCTACTGTAAGCTTACCAACAGCCATCGCCCCGTATAGGACTATAACTTGTGGTTTCTTTTTCTTTCGCATTTTTTAAAACCTTAAATACTTGTCCCATTTTTCAAAGAGGCCGGCGGTGGCTTTTAGGTCATCTACGTTGTAGCGGGCAATGTCTAGGTATTTCTTTTCTTTAAAGAGCCTAGCTACATCGTCCCCTTTTACCCCTTTGTCTTTAGGGCTGTCTACTCCAAAGGCTCGGCAGTACATATGAATAGAGCCGTTTTTTCTTGTTGAGCCGTAGTAGCCGAACTGATCAAAAAGATCTATGTGCATGGCGTTTTGTTGCATTTGGTATAGATAACGACCACGCATCAAGTCTTTACTCGGTTTGATGTTATGAATGGCGCTACGAAGATTGAGGAAAGGAATATCAAAACTTCGGCCATTGAAGGTAATGAAATGATCGTATTTGAGCGCGCCCTGCCAAAAAGACTGAATCATATCCTTCTCGCTTGTTGGCTTGAAGGTGTAGTTTTCTTCACTGCTTTCTTTCTCGTCGCTTTCCGGAGCCTGATAATAAACAACGCCTTTGTTTTGGTGGTAATCTAGAACGCCAATAGCAACAATTTCGCCAGTTAGCGGTGAGAGCCCCATGCCGTCTTTTAGGTACTCTAAGCTGGCCTGATACTCTTCGTCGCTCCTGCTGGTTTTTTTAATCCAGTTGGTTAAAACTTCTTGGCTGGTTTTATCTAGCGAATCAAATTCTTCGCCGGCGGTTTCTATATCTATTATTAACTTGGGAATTGGAATTGACATATGTGGGTATTATAGCGTAAAATCGGTTTTGTAATTAATAAAGCTGTATCGATGAATATGGCATCCCTGCGACAAGCTCCCTTCGGCGAGCTCAGGACAAGCAGGATGCTCATAAATATAATCATCGCTACGCGAATGAATATTTATGGCTCATACGAAATCTGGTGGATCGACGAAACTTGGCCGAGATTCCATTTCAAAGCGCCTTGGAGTGAAATTAAACCATGATCAAACAGCTAAGGCTGGAGCGATCATAATCCGACAACGCGGGCTAAAATACCTTCCGGGTAAAAATGTTCGCCGCGGAGGAGACGACACTCTCTATGCAGGCATCACTGGTAAAGTTCAGTTTAAAGATGTTCGCAAGAAGCGCTTTGATGGATCTATGAGAAAGGCCAAACAAGTTTCCATTGTTGCCGCCGCAGCAAATGCTGGGCGAGCCGAGTCCACC
>JAUYME010000043.1 GCA_030699515.1 bacterium | reverse complement strand
TATCTTCAAATCAAATCCGGACAAAACTTCAATGCCCTCTTTGTATTTAAAAACAGTATCCTTAAAAATAATTTCTCCTTTTCTAACTTCAAGCTCTTTTGCGCCTCGCTTGTCCTTAACCGCATGTTCCATTAAAAGAATTTCTGTCATTTCGTTTGCATCTGCAAGACTTTCATAAATTACTTGCATATTTCTTCCTGTGCGCCAAAGCTGATGGAAAATTGGGAAAATATATAATTGCAAAAGTACTAAATCCCCCACAACAAGAGAGCCTCTAAACCATAAAGACAAGCTCAAATAAATTACAACAAACTCAAGACCAATGGTCATTAGGCTTTGGATAATGTCGCTTATTGTTACAAGGTTCCAGTTCTTTTTTCTAATCTTAAACTGGTCTTGCGTCACCCTTCCAAATAATCTATTTTCATGTGCGTATCCTGAGAAAAGCTTTATATTGACGTTATTTGTTATGCTGTCTGCCAACTGGGCGGTTGTTCTTGTGTCAGAGTAGGCACGCTCAATGTCGTAAGGCAATCTGTACATCGCAAATAAATAGGAGACAAAAATGAAAACCGCAGACCAAACCGCAATAATTGTTCCAAATAAAGGATACTGCCAAAACAAAACGGCCAGTATCATAACAAGAGAAAGCAAAGAGTGCCCCAAATCATATACCACTTGGTTGGCCATTTCTTGATACGCGCGCTCGTATCTTTTAACGCGCGTCACCAAGCTGCCCACAAAAGTTGAATTAAAAAATGCGATAGAGTGCTTTTGCAAATAGCGATAACAAGTGTTATTCAAATCTCGCATCACCGAAGGCTGATGAAAATTGTGAAAGAAGTTTGACCCTCTGCGCGAAACCATTCTGGCCAAATGTATCACAAGTATTAATACCAAAATTCCCACCGCAGACCTAAAAACAGTGACACTGACCTCGCCTTCTGAAAGCAAGTTGATAATATCCCTGTAAAGCAAAGGTACGTAGGCATCAAGCGCATTCAAGAGAAACACTCCAAGAAGTATAAAAAAGACCGAACGCGGATAGCGCCTTGCGTGCTGCCAAAAAATTCCCAGAGTCTTCTTTGTCAGCTCCTTATTCACAGTATTTTTTCTGTCTCTTTTCATTTTCTCTGGAAAGTATAATTGTAGCTAATTGCAAAAGCTTTGCAAAATCAAAAGAACGCAGAATGCAAAGCAGAATTACAATCCCCCTAACTTCTAACTACTATATCCTAAATCCTTATTTAGCCCTTTTCCTCTCGCTTTCTTTCAAGTAGATTTTCCTTAACCGTACACTTTTCGGAGTAATTTCCAGATATTCATCTTCATCCATAAGCTCAAGCCCACTTTCAATAGTCAAAAGCTTTGGCGGTGTTAGCGCTATTGCCTCGTCCGCTCCGCTCGCGCGCATGTTTGTTAGATGCTTGCCCTTAATCGGATTTACAGTCATTTGAACCCCCTTGGAAGTATTGCCAATGACCATTCCTTCATAAACTTCCGTGTTTGCTTCAATGTAAAGCTCTCCGCGTGTTTGCAAATTGTCCAAAGAAAAAGCCAAGGTCTTCCCTGTTTCCATAGAAATCATGGAACCGCTGGCGCGTCTTTCAATTTCTCCGGCATAAGGCCTATAGCCAATTACCCGAGTTGCCAAAATTCCCTCTCCTTTCGTATCAACAACAAATTTTGACCGATAGCCAAAAAGCCCTCTGCTTGGCCCTTCAAAAAGCATAAGCACCCTGCCTTCATGAACTTCCATTTTAGCAACTATCGCGGATCGTTTAGACAAGCTTTCAATTACTGCACCCTGAAATTGTTCAGGTACATCTACGGTAATTTCTTCAAACGGTTCCTTTTTCACCCCATCTTCTTCTCTAAAAATAACCCTAGGCTGGGAAACCTGAAGTTCATAGCCTTCACGGCGCATATTCTCCAAAAGAATAGAAATATGAAGCTCTCCCCTTCCCTTTACCAGAAACTGATCGCCACCAGCACTATCAAAATCTACTTTAAGCCCCACATTTACCTCCAGCTCCTTTTCTAATCGCTCTCTAATTTGCCTGCTGGTTACAAACTTTCCTTCTCGGCCGGCAAAAGGAGAGTTGTTCACCAAGAAAGTGAGCTCCATAGTTGGTCGCTCTACTTTAATTGCAGGAAGAGCCTCAAAACTCTCGCTCCCACCAACAGTATCGCCAATATATACATCCGTCATCCCTGCAATAATGGCAATATCGCCTGCAGCCACCTTCTCAGCAGCTACCCTAGCTGTACCCATAAAAGTAAATAGCTTGCTTATTTTATAACTAAGCATTTCCCCGCTAGGTTTTTTCACAAACACCTTACTCCCCAAAGAAATTGATCCAGAATAAACTCGAACAAGCGCCAAACGCCCAAGAAAGTTATCGTAAGCTAGGTTAAATGGCTGGGCTACAAATTCACCTTTTTCAGAAACATCAGAGTTAGCTACCGGAACCTTCTCTAAAATCATATCCAAAAGCGGGCTCATATCTTTTCGTTCATCATTCATTTCGCGCATTGCCACCCCGTCCTTTCCAATCGCATAAATCATTGGAAAGTCCAGCTGTTCATTGCTTGCCCCAAGCTCTGCAAACAAATCAAAAACCAGATCGTGAGTTTTAGCTGCATCCGCAGCCGGCTTATCAATTTTGTTAATCACCAAAATCGGCTTCAGTCCAAGTTCCAAGCTTTTTTTCAAAACAAATCTCGTCTGAGGCATTGGCCCTTCCTGGCTGTCAACAATCAAAAGCACGCAATCAATACTTCTTAGTACTCGCTCAACCTCACTGCCAAAGTCCGCGTGTCCGGGAGTATCAACAATATTTATCTTTGTTCCCTTAAATTCAATTGCGGCATTTTTTGAATAAATCGTAATACCCCGCTCTTTCTCTAGGGCGTTACTATCCATGCTGGAGCCCTCTTCCACCGCTCCGGTCTGCTTTAAAATAGCATCGGTTAAAGTAGTTTTTCCGTGGTCAACGTGAGCTATGATTGCAATATTTCTAATTTCCTTTTCCATATAAAAATCCCCCAAGGGGGATGATGGCAGAAATTATGCCATATTCCTTAAAAATTGAACAGAGCCACTGTAATCCCAGAGGGCCCCGATGGCAAAACAAGTTTTGCAACGGGGTAAAAATCGAACCCCTATTTCTACCGCTCGCCCGCCTAAATTTTTTATGCTGTGACCTCAGGGGGAATCGAACCCCCATTTCATCCGTGAGAGGGATGCGTCCTAGCCGTTAGACGATGAGGCCATATAAAATTTGGGCGGGTGCAAGGGTAGCGTCCTAGCCTTTAGACGATGGGACCCTAGGATATGAGAGAAAAATAGCAAAAAAGCACTTTCTTGACTAGCGCACTAGTAATGTGTAAGCCTGTAATCACAAACTTTTCACCCCTACCAACGGAGGAGTCGGATGACCACGGACCAGAAAAAGTTGGCAAGGCTAATGGCACTGAACAACCCGAACAACGAGCCAGTTGGCCATTTCACTGGCCGCTGCGAGAGGTGCGGAAGCACCGACTTGTGGGATGATGCAAGCGCCTACGGATGCAACTGTTGCAACACGATGTACCCAACAGGACATCTTGACCCGAAGGTGATCTGCAACAGCTGCCACACCCAGTTCGAGCTCGACCAAGATCACACCTGCAGTGAACGGCCCTAGCCTAGACCGCGCGCAAGCCCCATCCCGAGACGCAACACCTCGCGGTGGGGCGTTCTCTTTTTCCTCAAACCTAGCTAGTTCTGTTATAGGCCTATTCGTACGAATAGGCCTATAACAATAAAAGTCTGCGTTGTGAAACTACAATTAAAAATCGGAGGTTCAACCTCCGAAAGTCTAGATCACATAAATAAACGGCTCAGGCCGGTATTTTATCGGCCTGAGCCGTTTATTCAACCAGCTTTCCTAACCTCAACGCTTCTGCAACTTTCTTTAGCCCAATATTCTTTGATCCTTTTATTAAAATAAAGTCTCCTTTTTTCATTTCCTTCAGTAGATACTCTTCTACCTCGTCTGCAGTCTTAAAATGAAACACATTGCTCTCCTTCATCCCCTCTTTTTTTGCGGCGCTTGCGATATGTTTCGCCTTGTCGCCAACAGTAATTAAAATATCAAAAACTCGGGAAGCCAGCCGTCCAATGCTGCTATGTGCTCTGTCGGAAAAAGTTCCAAGCTCTAGCATATCGCCAAGCACTGCAATCTTTCGCTTTGCTTTTATTTCCGCAATTGTCTCAATTGCCAGCTTTGCCGCCACCGGGCTTGAGTTGTAGCTGTCGTCCAAAATACTTGTGTCTCCTTTTCCGCTGAACAAACGCACTCTCTGCCCCGGAACCTGAAAGTAGGTAAAGGCATCTGCAATTTGAGTTAGGTTAAGGCCAAGACGCAAGGCCACCGCGCTTGCCGCTGCCACTGAATAGGCTTGGCTCTTTCCAAGCGTTGCCCCAATATTAATCGGAACTTTCTCATCCCCGCTCTGAATTTCAAAGCGAATACCCACCGGTTTTTTTACCGTCCCCTTGCCCGCACTTTCCAGTTTAGTTTCAAAATTGATTATTCTAGCATCAGCTTTTTCATCAAAGCCAAAAGTACTGACAATTGCCTTGGTCTGATCGCGCATTTTTAAAACCTTTTCCTCATCAGCATTTAAAATTACGTGGGCAGTGCCGCTAAGTTCATCAACTAATCCGGCTTTTTCTTTCACTACCTCATCCGGGTCTTTGTAAAATTCAACGTGCACCGGCACATCCCCGATTGCTGTCACTACTGCAATATTTGGCCTGGCAATTTTTAGAAGATACCGAATGTCGCCCGGCTTATCGGCTGCATATTCTAAGGCAAGAATTTGCGGATATTCACCAAAGAAAATCCGAGCGATAAAATCCGGCAAAATAAATTGGAAAAACCCCCTAAAAACCACCCCCATCCAAAACAGCCACCCGCCAACTTCCGCATAGTCGGAAATTATCGCTAAGGGAAAACCGAATTCTGTATTGAAATTACCTCGGCTCCTTCTGATGTTTTTTGTCGTTCTAAGAGCAGTGTAAATTGCTTCTTTGGTAGATGTTTTACCAACACTGCCGGTAACTCCAATAACCAGCGGCTTGTATTTCCTCACAATCAGCCTGCCTAAAATAGCCAGCTTTTTCATCAGCACCGCTCGCGCAAACTTTCTCAATTGCTTGAGATATTTATTCATGAAAAAAGCATAGCACACCTAGGGTTTGTGGAGGAAAGGTAAAAATGGATCCCGTGTCGTAGCACGGGATGACAAACGAGGAAGGCCGACTTCCGACACCAAGACAAAGTCCATTTTTGGAGGTCGGACCTCCAACACAGGGGAGATCCGACCTCCCCCAAAA
>JAUYME010000033.1 GCA_030699515.1 bacterium | reverse complement strand
AATTTGCAGCAGATGGGGTAGTGCGTGAATATTATGCCCGCCAACTTACCGCTACCGGAAGCTGGACTTTGAAGGATGGTGTGTTAAGCACAAGAATTGGCGGCGCGGCTAGAAGCTACGACTTAACCGAGCTAAGTGAGAGCAATTTTTCCGCACGATACCAGACAAGTGATGCGGTTTTACAATTCAACAAAGTTGAATTGTAGAAGTAGCAAGTAGCATGTAGTAAGTAGTAAGGGTTGTAAACGGCTCACACGTATGTGTGAGCCGTTCCCTAACCCAGATCCTTCGCTACGCTCAAGATGACGGAGGGGGTACAGGACATTACTCGGGCATGTTGCGGGGCGGAATCCGTGAACTTGCGGTGGGATAATTCTGTTTTTTAACTATGCCCTCTGGTTTTCCAATACGCTGGACAGTTTGGGCATTTTTTCTATTTTTGCGCCGGTGAAGTAAAAGAGTTCGGAAAGCTCGGCGCTGTTTAGAAGCATTGGGGTTTTTGCATTAATTTCCTTTTTGTAGAAGGACTCAATCACATTTTTCGGCGCAACTATGCGGCGCGCTTCAATATTGTTGTAGGCCGGTCCGCCGGTTGCAGTTTGATTAAAAGCACTTTTTATCTTTTCTTCAATGCTGTCCAGCCTTTCTTTATTGTCGGAACTGAAAATAATTTTTGCGTCCACTTTAAAAAGAGGACGGGAAACTTTTTCCTCCAATATTTTCAGGCTTTGCTTTGTGACAATGGCGTCTTTGTCCAGAATGTGTTTCGCGCTATCAAAATCGCTGTTTGAAAGTGCGTCTATTGCCATAGATATTTGTTTGCTTTTGGCAAAGCCGGCCGGACTGACAACCAGCTGAAGTCCGGCGCTTTCGTTAAAACTTTTTAGTTCGCTTAATACCCTTAAAAAGCTTTGAAATGGGCTAAAATGGTCTGTTTTTTCCACTTTGATGGGCAAATTGACCCCTTTCGCCTGCACAAGCGATACTGCTCTAATTTCGCTGTGTAGATCGGCAAGTAGTTCCTGAAATGGGCTATAGACAACTTCTGCGTTTGGGAAAATTGAAAAGATTGCATCCTTTGCTTTGTAGGCCTTCTTTGAGTTTAGGGTTATAAAAAATCGTATCTCTTCCCCTATTTCGTGAAGGATGACTTCCACGGTAAAAGGAATTTTTAGTTCGGCAAGAAGATTGTAAAGCTCTATAGTTTTTTCTTCCGCATTATTTTCTTGGCCCAAGCGGATTTCAAAAACGGAATGCTTTAAAGATACTTCCGGATATTTCTTTCGGATCCAGAGGTAGAGAATTAAAAGTGCGAGTAAAACTATGTAGGCGGCGGTTAATGTCATATAAAAATTATATCATTCAACTAGACTATTAGACGGCTAGATTTCTAGACTGTTAGAAAAACAGGAAAAACGAGAAAGGCGGAAGTTGAAACTCTTCAAACTATTGACCTTACTTTGGCTTAATGCTTTTCTTTGAGTGCAATCGTTGCCTAGGAGAAGAACATGAATCAGTTGCACTATCCTGTTTTGGGTAGCCCTGAGCAGAAAGCGATGCAGCGAAAGGCTGCAGAGGAGATGAAGGCAAGACGAATGGATGCCTTGAGGGAGGTCTTGAAGGAGTTACAGTTCTTGGCCAATGCCGCGAAGACAGCCCTGGCTGAATATGACCGTAGCATGCTTGCGCGGGACTATGCTCGTAGCGGCGCGAACTGGGAAACCTTCCTGGAGCTCTACAGGCGTCGTGCGGAGGCGGAGTCTGTCTACTGGCGCGGCGGTACGAAGCTTATTGTCAGTGGTGCGGGCAAGTTCACCAGCTTGCTGGCATCGCGGGCTAAGGCTCGTGCATGACACGCATGGCGGCCGGTTTCGAAAGGAGCCGGCCGCTTGCTGTTTTTGAATGAGGCACTAGGCAGCAGGCACAAGGGAAATAGTAAAAGATAGGGCGGTTTAGCCGTGTCTGATGACCATCACGTCGCCGTCTTGGACGATGTATTCTTTGCCTTCTACTCGCATTTTGCCTTTTTGCTTTGCTCCGTTCCAGCTTCCAGCCTCTATTAGGTCGCTGTAAGCAACAACTTCGGCGCGGATAAATTTATTTTCAAAATCTGTGTGGATTGCTCCGGCGGCTTGGGGTGCGGTAGAGCCGTCGCGAATTGTCCAGGCTCTGCTCTCTTCTTCGCCGGTTGTGAAAAAGCTAATAAGGCCAAGCACTTCGTAGGCTTTTTTTATTAGTTCATTTAAAACTGGTTCTTTTCCTAGGTTTGCTACAACAAAAGCGCTACCTTCCGCTTTGATTTTTGCTTTTAGCTCCTCGCTGACGTCACTTTCGTCTCCGTTAAGCAAATAAAGCTTTTTCTTTGTGCTTAGTAGACGAAGCTCTTTAATAACCGGCTCGCCTGCTAGCTCTATAATGCTTTCGCCCTGAGAAAGGGCCTCTCTAGTTTTATCTAGGAGCTCAAAATCTTTCTGCGCCTGTTTTCCGCCAGCTGGCGGAGCCGCCTTTGCTTCTCCCTCTGCCTTGTCAATACGTTTTTCCAGCGTTTCTATGTCCTTTAGGGCTAGCTCTGCATTTATAATTTCTAAATCGGAAAGCGGATCTACTTTGTTCGCTACGTGAATAATTTCTTCATTTTGAAAACAGCGAAGAACGTGAACAATTGCTTGGGTTTCGCGAATATGAGAAAGGAATTTATTTCCTAAGCCTTCGCCGCTACTTGCGCCTTTAACCAGACCGGCAATGTCGTAGAATTCTACAATTGCGGGAACTCTTTTTTCGGATTTTGAAATTTCTGTAAGCTTATCTAAACGCTGATCGGGTACCTCAACAACGCCAACGTTTGGGTCTATGGTGGCAAAGGGATAGTTGGCTGCCAAGACCTGATTTTTAGTTATTTGGTTGAAGAGTGTGGACTTTCCTACATTGGGAAGGCCAACGATTCCGATACTTAAACGCATGAATTAAGAATATGGAATTATGAATTAAGAATATGACTAATAGGATTAGGACAATTAGAATAGCTTTTGTGTGTTAAAAAGAAAAGTGCCCCTCCCGCCGACGGTGCCGGCGGAAGGGACGGTGCGGCCGAAGCCGTAGGGGTCTCCTGCGTTGTGGGATGTGGGCGATCGTTTGAAAACGCCGGTGGCCTACCGGCATTCCACGATGCTGGCGCGTGGCCCCAGTGGGACTTAGCGTGTAGCATCGTGCTTTTATATTAACCCTTCAATTTTAAGCTCGTCAAGGAGGCTAACAATTTCTATTGAGAGTTTTATATGTAGCTAGATTTTAGACCACTAGACAATGGAATGAAGATTCCCCGCACTGGATAGCGCGGGGCATCGGCGTCGCGGGCGTCAGGCTGACAGGGGGAAGGCCTGCATCTCTTCCCACTTCGTGTGCGACTGGTTCAGCTGGTAGAGGCAGAACCAGTCGCATTGGAAGCGGTAGCGGAGATGGAGCGATTGAAGCTCGCCGAAGAGCGATTCGCGCTCTTTTTGGCTTAGCCCCTTTGCTAGGGTGACGTGCGGGTGAAAGCTCTCGAACACTTCTCCTTGGAAGGTGATGCTCGGAGCAAGTTGGCGCATGAGGCGGCTCTGGAGTATGGTGAGGCCATTATTCGGGCTGACCTTGGCGTAGATGACTGCTTCTTTGTTTTCGAAACAGTCAATTCCGTCAAGTTCAATGGCCAGCGGATCAACGGCAGCGGCTGCTTCCGCAAGAATGCTGTTGACCAGAGGGAGCTTTCCGACATCAACCCTAAACGGATAGATTAGGGTGATGTGAGGGCCAATCCTCCTTGGCGCTCTATCGCCACAGTGCTGACGGTAGATCTGTGCAATTTCGCCGGACTCTTTTGCCGGCAAAGGAATCGCGATGAGGTGCTTTGCAGACATGGTGTTTCCTCCTGGGAGGAGTTTAAAATACAATAAATTTTGTTTTTGGGCAAGTTTAGATCAACCCTTCCATTTTTAGCTCGTCGAGCAAGCCTTCCGGGATCTTTGGCCTCTCCCCTGCTTTGGTTTTGCCCGGATAGCGCCACGCGCTAATCATGGTGATTCTACTAGATTTTAGACGGTTAGATTTTAGATTTTTAGACGAAGGCTTTTTGTTCATTTGGTACATTATCCAGATTTCTTCGCTACCTTTTTTATTGCCTCCTTTTTTCCTCGTTTTCATTGCGGCAACGGTGTTTGGGGCAATACCTTCCTCTACTCTGTCCGGATGGCGAAAAATTCGGTTAATTTGAGCCCCAGAAATATGATAAAACATCATCTTGCTCTTGATATGTGTAGTCCAACTGAACCTACTGTCATTTTTGGGTAAAGTAAGCATTACGAAATTATCTTACGAAAGTACCTCCCCGCGCGAACGAGTCGCGCGCAGGCGGGCGGAAGTTCTTTTCATAATTCATAATTCTAGATTCATAATTCTGCCGCCTAGCGAGCGGTGGTGAACGCTCGTCCTTCTACTGCGAGGTTGATTTCGGAAAAGAAATTGAGGCCAGGGTCGGAATCAAACTCTGCAATTGCAGGCAGGGCGGTTTCGCTTGGGTCAAAGCGCAGAGAAAAAACTATTTTTGTGCCGCTGGTGCTTTGGATGTGCAGTTCTTGAAGTTGCCGCATTAGCAGTACAGACTCTCTTTGAATTCCCAGCTCTCTCAATGTGTCCAGAATGTTTTTAATGTAGTTGAATTTTGAGCTGGACATAATTTGAGCATTTGCTGAAAATTCCGCCATTTTTACATTTTCGCCAATGCTTGGGATAAGCTGTCCGCTGCTTTTTGGAGCCGACTCAAACGCAGTGCCTTCGTTGTCTATCCAACGGCAATTTTCCAGCTCGCTTTCTATTTCTACTTTGCACCAAATCGCATAGCGTTCTTTTAGCTGAACAAAAAAATTGATGGTTCTTTCATTAAAATTTTTTTGCATTGTAATCTCTTTGTACTGCGGATTTTTATAGTGCGTTCTCTCGCCCCATGCGAAATAATTGTCCAAACTTAAAATTTTGGCCAATAAGCCATGTTCTGCCTGAAGCTTCATAAGCTCCACAAATTCATTTGGGTTCTCGGTGTTTTTTAGGCCGGTAACTGTGAACTGGCTAATCTTTGAATATTTGGAGTTGTTAAAGAAGATGGCTATGGTTGCAAGCAGGGCAATAATGACAAGTAGCAAAAGAACCAGTGTGATTTTTTTGTTCCTTTTTTCCTGTTGGATGCGCTTGCTTTGGTAGCTCATAATTTTTAAACACTAATTCACTAATTCTCCACTAATCGCCGAATTAATTTTAGGCGGCCCATTGGTTCATTGACAGTTCAGCACTTCATTAGATGATTGGTGTTTATTCGTGTATTGGTGTTTACTATACGATTTCCTTTTTGAGAAGCGGGTTAAGGCTTACTGCAATCTCCTGTGCGCTAGTGTTGGCCCAGCGGGCGTGATCCCAAAGGCTAATACTTTCTTTTTGTTGTTGGCCAATCAAAACCACTTCGTCATCAACAGCAGAGTTTATGTCGCTAATATCAACAACTGTGATATCCATGGAAATTTTTCCAATAATTGGGGCAAGTTTGCCTTTTATCAGGACAGAGCCTGTGTTGGAAAGGCGCTTGTCTAAGCCGTGCCAGTAGCCAATGGGGAGAATTGCCGCTTTTGTTTTTCTGTTTGTTTTGTAGCCTAGATCGTAGCCAATGTAGCAGTCTTTAGCTACAACTTTGATTTCGGAAATTCTTGTGTGCCAGCTTAATACCGGTTGCAGTTCCAGGCTTTGCATATGCATTTCCAGTTCTTTTGAGGGGTAAATACCGTAAAGACCTGCTCCGATGCGGGCAAAATCCATGGTGTAGTCGCCTGAAAGCATAAGGGCCGGCGTAGCGGCAATATGTTTTTCTAAATTTGTGAACCCTTCTGCCTCCGCAAGGGTTACAGCAGTTTGAAATTGCTTAAATTGATCTTGAGTGTAGCTTCTATAAACCGGATCTTTGGCGGCGGCAAAATGAGAATAAATTCCTTTAAGCGGAAGATTGTGTTTTTTAATTTGCTTTAAAATTTCCTTTAGGTCTTTTGGGTAGAAGCCTTGGCGGTGCATTCCGGTGTCAACTTTGATATGAAAACTTGGGGCTCGCCCGCCGTTTGAGAGCTCTGCTATTGCATCCAATGACGCCTCACTTGAAACGCTAAGAGTAATATCTTCCGTGGCTGCAGAGGTGAGCATTTCTTCAATGCTTGGGCCAATTGTAAGAATTGGGGCTTTGACTCCCTGCTGTCTGAGCTTTAAAGCTTCAATAACAGAGTCTGTGCAAAATCCATCTACCTTCTCGTTAAGCAGTTTGGCAATGTGCAAAAGACCGTGTCCGTAGGCATTTGATTTGATAACCGCCCAGATTTTCCCATTGTGGGGAAGCAATGAACGCATTGCAGAAAGGTTGTGGCTGAGCGCTTTTTGAGAAAGTTCTATCCAGGTTTTTAGCTTTGGACTATTTTTTGGCATTGATGTAATTATAGCAGGAGCGGATAAAAAGGGGCATTGTGAAAAGCGTGGCGGTCATTTATTTTCATATACTATTTTGTCGCACGTGCGATAAAATAGTATATGCACTGAGATGGGTATCTAGCTGGTAAATTAGCGCATGGGCAAGGAAAATCTTTTTCGTAAGCTCCTTTCGGTTGCTTTGTTAAAGCTTGCTTTAGATGTGACCACTCCCTCTTTGATTCCGAATAGATCGATCCACATTTTTAGTTCTTCATCGCATGGGTACGGAAAAACAAATATACTTTTTTGCAGAGGGTACATGCCCATTTCGTGTAATTTTCGGCGAAAGATATCGCGTGTACTGCTATTCTTCTTTTTAATATCAAACATCACAACTCTCCACTTTCCATCCCACTTTTCTTGCTCTTGAAGCTTGAATTCTTGCAGTGCTTTTTTAAGCGCAAGCTTTTTGCCGTAATCGCTCAGCTGAATACTATAGGAATCTGGCCCGGTCTTTTTATATTGCCAGTATTTTTTTGAGCTTCCAGATTTTATTGTCCCAGATAGCTTGCTTGAGGAGATGAAGCGTTTGCGCTCTCCCATGCTTCCGATTGCAGCAAAGGCGTTTGGGGCAACTGCTGCAATAGTGACTAGGCCCCCTACTAGTGCCAAAGCTAAAATTACCTTTCCAGCTTCCAGTCCTGCTTGTTTTGCTTTTTGAACTTGCTGGTGCCTTTTTTGTGACTTTTCCGCCCTATCCCACTCTTTGCGAAGGTGCCTAATGATAAGTTCCTCGTGTTCTTTTGTGAGGCGCTTTGTATAGTGGTTTTTAGTCTTTTTGCTTTTTCTGTTCATGAGCTTTAGGTGAGTGTTTTGTTTATACTATTCTGTCGCACGTGCGATAGAATGGTATATGGCTCTAGAGGTCTATAGTCCCCGTTTGAACTTGCGTAAGGTTTCAATAGTCCAGCTTAGCCAATATTTCCAATTTAGGGGCAAATCTTTTCCGTGGACATAAGCCTGCTCAAGCCCTCCAAAGCCTCGCTTGAAAAGTGAGATGCCGTACCATGGATGTTTTCTGGAAACATCCTTTTCTTTTACTCCCCAGAAGTTGTAAAAATTAAGCTTGCGTTTTTTGCATTCTTTGATGGCGGCCCATTGCAGAGCGTGAGAAGTATTAAGCTTATCGTATTCTCTGATGGAAGCCCCATGATGATAAAAGCCGGAGTTTGGGCCAAAAATTACAATTGCGCCGGCAACAGCTTTGCCTTTACAGTTGGCAAAAATCATAAGTGATTGATTATCTTTGTTAAAGATTGTAAATTCTTTTTCCAAGTATTCTTTTGAAAATGGCACAAAGCCGTGGCGTTTTGCAGTTGTTTTGTAAATTTCCCAGAACTTATTCAAATCTTTAATATCAGTGCTTTTTTCTATTTCAATTCCGTCTTTTTGCGCCTTTTTAATGCAATAACGGGTGCTTTTTCTCATCCCCTTAAGCAGTTCCTTCTCGTCTTTGGAAACATCTAAAATCCAGCTTAGCTCCGGATGAAGCATATGCATTGGCAGTTCCCGATACTTAAGCTTTTCAAAAATATTTTGATTGTGTTCGTTTCGCTCCAGAAGCGGGCTGAAGCGAATAAAGTCGCATTTTTCTTCTTTGGCTAATTCCTTCAGCTTTTCTGTAAGATGGCTTAGGATGGTTTCGGTGTGATTTAAATCTTTAATGATTGGCCCGTGAGGACAGAAGAGAAAAGTGCCACGGCGTGCATCAATTTTTAGGATGAGGGCAAGGGCCATTAACTCATCGTTTTGGAAAACTCCCAAGCGGAAAATCTTTTTCCCCATTTGCGAGTTAAATTCGCCCCAGGCGAAGGAATGTAAAAAAGTGTGAGGTTTTTGCGCCGCTATAAACGAGTTCCAGATTTCTTTTTCGCTTAGTTCTTTAACTTGCATGATTTAGCTACGGATTACGGATTTTTTACGGATATACGGATAGAAAAGTAGCAAGTAGTATGTAGTCAGTAGTAAGCCGTGGATGCGAACTGGGGTACGCAATTTACCTGATAAAAAGAAATTGCCACTTGGGGAAGTCGGACTTCCAAAATCGGAAGTCCGACTTCCGAGGCTTGGCAGTTTGGGGTTATGCAGATGAAGAAAGGTAGTCCTACTCATAGTGGTTGTTAACTATTTCGGCAATGCGAAGGGCGTCTTCTTCGCTGATGTTAATGTCGGTTGGTAAATTTACACTTTGGCTGGCGACTTGGGCGGCAACCGGGAACTGGCTTTCTTGGAAAAGTATCTTTTCGTAATTAACTCCTGCCGGCGCGATGCATTGCCGATACCAGTCGCCCAGTATAACTTTTTTCTTTTTGGCTAAACTTGAAAGCTTGCTTGCTTCGTTTACACGAATAAGATAGCGAAGGCAAATTGACCCATCGCTTCTGACTTGGCGTGGAATTCTTGGGTCTAATTTTTCTTGATAGATTTGGGCAATTTTTTCTCTGTGCCGGTTGAAAGCGGCAAGCTTGCGAAGTTGATTGATGGCCAATTCAGCCAGAGCATTTGGCATTTTATGGCCGATAAATTTCGGCTTTCCTCCGCTTCGCTCAGTTTTCTGCACTGCATCAGATGTGAATTTTAGTTTTCGGCTTAATTTTAAAATAACTTTCCCAAGTCCCAGAAAATTGTAAGTCTTTTTGACAAGCGCAGTAATGGTTGGATGTAGGAGCTGGCGAAGTGTCCAAATATGACTTGGATATCGGCAACGTCTGTTGCCACGATCAATTTTGGCGATTAAGTTTTCGTTGTTGGTTATTAGCGCACCGCCAAACACTGATGATACAACTTTGTCGCGGCCAAAGCTAAAAAAGGCCATATCACCAAACGTTCCTACTGCTTGACCCCTATATTTTGCCCCGATGGCGTGGGCGCAATCTTCAATGACCGGAATATTTTTTTCTTTGGCAATTTCTAAAATTTTTTCCATCTGTGCCGGATTGCCAAAGGTGTGCTGAACAATAATTGCTTTCGTTTTTGAACTTATTTTGCGCTGTAATTTTTCCGGATCCATGTTGAGACTTTGCGCGTCAATGTCCACATAAATTGGGGTTGCGCCCAGCCATAGAATTGGCTCCGGAACCGCAACACAGGTGTAGGCTTGAAGAATTACCTCATCTCCCTCTTTAATGTCTAGCGCTTTAAGCGCGGTGAAAAGAGCTGTGCGCCCGCTTTCGTAAAGTGAAACTTTTTTGGTATTAAAGGCTTGAGAAAGCAGCTCTTCTAGCTCTTGCTCCGCCTTCCCTTGCAGCCAATTTTTGGGTTTAAAAAGCAGGCGCTGGCTTAGTTTTAAGTCGTCCTTTTGTAAGTTAGGTGAAAGTGCTGTAAAGATAGTCTTCATGATTTCTCTACGAATTACGAATAAAATACAAATATACTAATGCTTTGGAATTTTTTCTTTGTTTTTGTATATTTGTACATGATTTGTAATTTGTAGCTCATTGTTTGATTTCTAGCACTTGCCTCATGTCTCTCTCTTGGTGCTAAATTCTATTTCAATATGTGCTTGCTCCGATTTATTTTCCGCGATTACAATTGGATTTTGAAGAATTTCAGTTTTAATTTTCTTCTTATCAGCTTGTAGCTCAATATCGCAGCCATGGGAAAAAACAACTCTGTCGGAACCGATTTTTCCTAAGGAGGCAAATTTAGAGCTTCTGCCTTGCTTTCTCAAAATTTCAGTGGAGATATCTGCCGGCACCCAGCTGCCGTCTGGAAGCATGCTTTCTGCCCAAGCATGCATGCTTGGTACGCGGTCGCTCTGTTTTGCCCAAAAACCGCTGACAAGACGGGCCGGGATGCCGAGTTCCTGGCAAATTGCTATAAAAAGCGTACTAAAGCCTCCGCAGTCCACTCTTTCCAGGCCCAGTGCATCTTCAACGGAATACAGTCCTTCTATTGGATCTCCATAATGCAACTTTTTTGCTACATATTCGTAAATTTTTGGAATTAATAGCGCAAGGCTTTTTTCCTCGCCGGTGGATTCGACACGCTCACCATAAACAATTTCTTTTGCCAACGCTCTAGTTTTTGAACTTTTTAGGCTCTGTGTTTTTTTGAGATATTTTTTTCCCTCCTTTGATCCCATGTAGCTATCAAGGGTAAAGGCAGGATTAATTTTCACTGAAATCGGACTTCGCTCTACTTCAAAATACTGATTGAAGCTTGCACTATGCTTTGGTGCAAGCTCCACTTTCCAAAGCGCAAAGTTATTCTCAGCTTTGTCTGAGACAAAGTCCGGTTCAGGGCGAAATTCCGGTTGGCTGATTATCTTTTGGCTCTCTGATTCAAGAGGGACAGGAAGAATGACCGTGTAGCTCCCTACTTTTTCGGAAATATTTTTTACTACGACTGTGTAACCACAGCGTAGTTTTTGAGGTTTTTGATAATATTTTAGCCCTGCTAGCTCCAGAGTTTTATGTGCGCCTTTGCGGATTAGATTCTTTACCATATGTGTTCTATATCACCCAATCTTACCAGTTGAAGCGAATAAATTGAAGTTAGTTCAAGAAACGACGAGCGAGCCTAGGCTCGAAGAGCCTGTGAGGGAGGAGTGACGCAGAAATTGCTTCAATTTATCGCTCCCTTCGGGTACTAAAGATTTGTCCATCTTTTGCGTCACTGGCCCCAACCGGTTACCTAGCCTGCTTGTGGCTCATCGCCTTAAAGCTGAACAAATCTTTGAGTATCAATTGGAGAAAGATTGTGTGAAATAGAACGCTGATATCTTAGCATTGGCTTGAGTATTTTGAAATAAAAAATGCCCCTTGGGGCTTTGTGGTTGCCCGAGCCTCGTCTCCCTCCTGGGGACGAGACTCGGGCGGTGCGATCTCGAATCAGCGCACGAGCACCCTGTGATCGTGCGGAGGCTCGGTGGCGTAGAGCTCCTCCACCCGCTCCAGGTAGGCGACCTGCGCGTCGATCGTGTCGTTGGGCGGCACCGGCGGGCGGCTACTGTAGCCGGGTGCAAGCCAGATCTTGAGCTGGTGTACCTGGCTGGCGACCAGGCGCTTCAGGCGGTCGCTGTCCACCTCCTCGCCGCGCTTGAAGCTGGCGATCTGGATGGCGAGCGCTTGCGGCCTGATCTCCTCCTGGATCACGGCGAGCCTGCTCTCGACCCGCACGCTTCTCCCTCCATTACTCTCGTGCATTCTCGATTCCTTCCTTGAGGCTGTATGGGGCATTGCGGCCCCTCCGGTTGCGATTGCTTCCTACTCCCCTTTGAGCAGGAAGACATTTGAATGCTAGCACTGCTTGACGCTTTGTCAAAATTATTTTTTTATTCTGTGGAAAAGTATTGACACTTTTTTAAAGTGTGCATCTAAAAAATAGGAAGTAGGGTGTAGGGTGTAGGAAAGGAATTATTTTTCCCGGAGATGAGGCGGTTACATTATCCCTGGGTTATCCCTGGGATAACCCAGGGAAGGAGATACAGTCAAGGCAGATGTGGTTTAATTGCCAAAGTTGGGAAGTCGGACTTCCCGTGAGG
>JAUYME010000027.1 GCA_030699515.1 bacterium | reverse complement strand
ATCCGCAGCTTCGGTATTATGTTTAGCCCCGTTACATTTTAGGCGCTGTCGACCATCGAGTAGTGAGCTGTTACGCACTCTTTAAAGGATGGCTGCCTCTAAGCCAACCTCCTACCTGTCTATGGTAAACAACTGCCTTTCCCACTTAACATAAATTTAGGGACCTTAGCTTGCGATCTGGGCTGTTTCCCTTGCGAAAATGGAGCTTATCCCCCACTTTCTAACTAGAAACAAATATTTAAAGGTATTCGGAGTTTGACTGAAAGCCCGACCTTTCGGCCTGTAACTCTCAACCAGTAGCTCTACCCCCTTTAAATTTGGTATTTCCGCCAGTCCTAAAACTGTTTCGGAGAGAACCAGCTATTACAAGATTCGATTAGCTTTTCACTCCTTACCTCAAGTCATCCCAGCACGTTGTACGATGCACGGGTTCGGGCCTCCACGAGATTTTACTCTCGCTTCACCCTGCTCAAGGCAAGCTCATCTTGCTTCGGGTCTTACAAATACGACATTTATTTCGCGCTTTTAACACTCGCTTTCGCTATGGGTGCACACTCTTGGCGTTTACCCTGCCACATTCATAAACTCGTTGGGTCATTCTTCAATAGGCACGCAGTAGCCCGCCCAGCTCATGCTGGATTTGGGCACCTGCTCCTTGTAAACGTACGGTTTCAGATCTATTTCAACTCCCTCTACGGGATATTTTTCACCTTTCCCTCACGGTACTAGTTCACTATCGGTCATAAAATGTATTTAGCCTTAGCAGATAGTACTGCTAAATTCATTCAAGGTTATTTTGCCTCGAATTACTCAAGAAAACGAACGAGAGATTTCTAGCTTTCGCTTACGGGACTATCACCCTCTTTGGCGTTTCTTTCCAGAAACTTCAACTAGCTAAAAATTTTCTAACTCCCTGTTTCACTAATCTCACAACATAAATGCTGTGAGAAAAGCAAAACTGCTCATCTCTACACCCCGAACGGTAAAAACCGTTCAGTTTAGGCTGATTCCGTTTCGCTCGCCGCTACTCAGGAAATCTCTATTGATGTCTTTTCCTCCGCTTAATGAAATGTTTTACTTCAGCGGGTTCGCTGCAACTACCACTTATGTGTAGTGCTGACTGAGGTTTACTCAGCCGGGTTTTCCCATTCGGAAATCTCCGGGTCAAAGTTTGCTTAACAACTAACCGAAGCTTATCGCAGTCACGCCACGTCCTTCATCGCCATTTTATGCCTAGGCATCCACCATACGCTCTTAATCGCTTCGCCGCTTAGCGAAGCTTACTAACCGCATACTTTCTTTGTCATCATATAGATGACACCTAGACTAATCATTCAAGAATTGAATAATTAGAATTTTCACAATTAGCTCAAAACCAACAAAGATGGATTTATCCGCCTCTGGTGGACGCAAGAGCTAATCGGAACGAAATGATTGATTATGCAACCATCAATCCTTGAATAAATAAAATTCATCCAAGTTATCGGCTACACAATACTCACAGAATCGGAAAGATCTGTGAGATTTAGGAATAACAGTTTTCGTCCTATTCATTCCCACCTCCGTGGACGAATAGAAGCTTTTTTCAAAGATCAGCTCACTCAAGTTTTGTATTCTAAGCAAAGAAAAAACCGCTGGCTACAGCGGCTACAAGACAAAAAATCCCTGAAGGAATTTTTATCTATGTTTGTATGCCGCTCGTAATATTTGCTGGTTGTTTTGCATTAGTAAAACTAAAGTGACTAACAGGCTCTATTATACTCAGCCACATATAACTGTCAACCCCGTACGAAGTAGCCGCGCCGCGGTCCGAAGGACTCGTGCCAAGACACGAGCGCGACTTCGTTCGGGGTCAATACATTAATGCCGCTTTTCTGGCCAACATCTTGCACCAAAAACATTTAAAAAAATGATGCTATAAAATCGAATAGTTTTTAAGCTAAATAAACGGCTCAGGCCGATGATTTATCCGGCCTGAGCCGTTTATTTTACTAGCCGAAACTTAATGATTTTAACAATTGTGTCTGCATCCACCTTAAACAATAAAGTTGATAAGCCGATCCGGCACATAAATTACTTTTTTCAGTTCTCCCCCAAGCCACTTTTTTCCAATTTCAGATGCACGCACTAGCGCTTCTGCCTCTTGCTCGTTAATTCCGGAAGCAACATTTATAGTTCCCCTGGTTTTCCCATTTACCTGCACAACCAAATCAAAGCTATCCTCCAACATTAAGCTTGCGTCGTGCTCTGGCCACTTTTGAAAATCAATATTTTCACCACCCATTTTTTCATAAAGCTCACTAGTAATATGCGGAGCAAATGGAGCAAGCAGCTGCAAAAACTTTTTAAAGTCTCCTCGGCTGATTGTCATCCCGGATATATCGTTTGTCATCCCGGACTTGATCCGGGATCTAGATTCCCCGCCCGCCTCGCTAGGCGAAGCGTTGCGGGCAGGCGGCTCGGAGGCCGGAATGACAGGACCTGCTACCTCATTTATGAATTCCATCATTGAAGAAATAGCAGTGTTAAAACTCATCGCTTCAATGTCATCACTCACCTTTTTAATTGTTTTGTGCAGCAATCGTCGCAATTTGTCATTCTGAGCTGCTCCGCCAGAGGCGGACAGGGAAGAATCTGGGCTAGACTGCCCCACCCGCCAAACCTTCTCCAAAAATCTAGCCGGCCCTAGAATTCCCCGCTTATCCCAAGCCACCGCCTGATCAAAAGGCCCAATAAACATTTCATAAAGCCTAACCGCATCCGCACCAAATTTTTCCACCAACTCATTCGGATTAATAACGTTGCCCTTACTTTTGCTCATCTTCACTCCCCCTTCTGCCAAAATCATTCCCTGCGCGGTTCTCTTTTTATAAGGCTCACCGTTTGGCACAAAACCTAAGTCGTGGAGCACCATATTCCAAAAACGTGAATACAAAAGGTGAAGCGTAACGTGCTCCATTCCCCCATTGTACCAATCCACGGGCATAAAGTACTTCCATGCATCCTGAATTTCTTTGCTCTTAACTTGTTTGGAAATTAGTGCTTGATTATTGAGATTTTCGGCTATGCAATAGCCGAGGAAATACCAGCTACTTCCCGCCCAATTTGGCATTGTATCTGTTTCTCTTTTAGCCGGCCCATCACATTTTGGACACTTTGTATTTACCCATTCCTCTACACTCGCTAATGGGCTCTCCCCATCATCTCGAGGTTGGTAGTTCTCCACTTTCGGCAGTTCCACCGGAAGCTCCTCATCCGGCACAGCAAACCAACCAGGGTTTTGCCTTTCGCCTTCACTAAAATCCTTCCTATCATGTTTGGAATTTGGAGTTTGGTTATTGGAACTTCCCTTTGATTTCTGTGCGCAAGCCGCACAGTAAATCAAAGGGATAGGTTCTCCCCAATATCTCTGCCGGCTAAACACCCAATCGCGAAGCTTGTACTGCACCTTTGGCGTTCCAAACTTTTCTGTCATTTTAGCTCGCGCCTCTTCGCTTTTCATTCCGGAAAACTCTCCAGAATTAGTCAGTATTCCGCTGTCCATAAAACACTTGTCCCAACTATTAGAAAGGTTTTGAGAAATTTGTTCTAATAATTCCTTGCTAGGAACAGTGAATTCAAAGTCATTCACTGTCAGAGACCTTAAAGCTGTCTTATCGCCCCATATGAGCTTTTGGCTACCGACATTATCAAAATAAACTCCATTTTCTTCTTCAAGAAGAAACATGTCTAACCAAACACCAGATCCATCTCTCCAAAACCACTGATGATTTTCCCAAGAATGGCTTCCTGGCATCTTTTCTGATCCAGAGTTTGATTTAACATCAAATCCCTTCTCCTTTAAGTAATCCCCTATTATCTCCCAACCTTTCCTGTCTACAAAGATATCAGCGTCCGAATGAAGACCAAACCTTCCATTTTCATAAGCACTTCTAGCCATGCCACCGACTAAAGTTGCCTGAAAATCTTTATCTTTTGCTAGTTTAACTATTTCTTTCGCAAACTCTTCAAGTTTAACTTGATCCATGTCTGCATAATCACTAGATGCTTTCACAACTACCCTCATCGGTAAAGAAAATTTCTTTGCAAACTCAAAGTCGCGCCCATCATGCGCTGGCACAGCCATTATCGCCCCGGTTCCATATCCGCCCAAAACATAATCTGCTACCCAAACTGGAATCTCTTCATTTGTTGCCGGGTTAATTGCCTTCACACCCCTCAGTTCAACACCAGTTTTCCCTTTTTGATCTGCCTGCCTTTCCAGCTCTGTCTTCGCCTGCGCCTCGTTTACATATTTTTCAATTTCGGATTTGTTTCGGATTTCGGATTTCGGATTTCGGATTTGCTCGCTCACGAACGCGTGTTCGGGTGCCAGCACAAGGTAAGTAGCACCAAAAATTGTGTCGGGACGTGTAGTG
>JAUYME010000019.1 GCA_030699515.1 bacterium | reverse complement strand
AACAATAGCCTTAACAATAAATTCTAGAAACGCTTGATCTTTCTCCATTTCAGTAATTCTGTGTTTCTGTCTATCAAACCGACCTTTTACTCCCGCCCAAAGCGGGTAAATTTTAAATTCTGATTAACTTTCCTTGTTTTCGCTTGTCCCGTCTTGCCCTGAGCTTGCCTGCCCTGAGCCTGTCGAATGGGTCGAAGGGTCGGAAGTCGATTCATCTGATGAATCGTTAGTTCCATCGGGATCCGTTGAAGCCTGCTCTGCACCATCGCCTACTGCGTTTCCTTCGCTTTCAGCAGCCTCTGTCTTATCGCCTACTTCGTTTACTACGCCTACTTCGTTTCCTTCGCTTTCAGCAGCCTCTGTCTTATCGCCTACTTCGTTTCCAGCAGCTTCTGCTTTTGGTTTTTCCGCTTGCTCCTTACTACTATCTTCTACATCCTCTTTCTTACTTTGAGAGTGAACCGCAATCTTCTTCCCTTCCATAATACCTTGCTTAATAAAAAGGTTGTGAACGGTGTCGCTAGGTTGAGCCCCAACAGAAAGCCAATACTTGGCTCGGTCTGCATCAATTCCAGCCTCTTTACTGTGCGGATTGTACCAACCAATATCCTCCTTAGCCTTTGCAAAAGGAGTTCTTGTGCGCTCCGAAACAACCAAACGATATGCAGGCTGATTTTTCTTCCCGGCTCTTTTAAATCTTATTCTTAACATATTCAGTATTGAGAAATACTACGGGAATTTACTCTCATCGTCAAGTATTTTCTCCACTCACAATTTAGCTTGACACTATCAAAATATAATGTTATTCTAAGGTCAGTTTTTTGACCCAACCTAACCCACCCAAGGAGATCCCAAATGAGAATCTTCGGATGGATCGTAGCATCGATCTTCGGTCTGGCGTTCATCGTAACGCTGGCATTCGGCGCCACGTGGCTCGGTATCGAGTGGCGTGGCTTCTTCGGCCCCAAGAAGGCGGCCGTCGAGCGCGAAATCTTCGAGCAGACGCCGAGCTACGTGCACGGCATGAAGCAGGATCTCGTCAAGTACCGGTTCGAGTGGCTCAGGGCCAAGGAAGACCCCGAGACCCGATCCGGCATCGAGAGCACTGTGCGCATGCGCTTCGCGCAGTTCGACCCCAAGTACCTGGAGGATCCGGAGCTGTACAGCTTCTTCCGACAGGCCATGGGCAAGTAGAGCAACCCCCAACCGAGGAGAGACTGATGATCAAGAAGACCATGCTCATGCTGGCGCTGATCGCGCTGGCCTTTCCCCTGAGTGGCTGCACGAAGGACGAACCGGGTACCGTGGACAAGCAGCAGCGGCAGAAAACCGAGCAGATGATCGCGGAAGCCGAGCGTCAGGTCGGCATGCCGAACATCAAGAACTTCCAGGAGCGGAAGCTGATGAAGATGATCCTGGAGCTTCGCGACCAGGAAGATCTCGTCTGCTACGCCTACATCGTCGCAAAGTACAGCGGCGAGCTGAAGTTCCTGGGTAAGTGCATCGGCTTCGGCCTACCCTACAGCGTCCAGTACACGAATCCGAGCAAGCCGGAGGAAGTGTCGGTGAGTGGTAGTGGGCCGAATCCTGCCGTGACGGTGGCCATGCCTGACCCCAACGGCCTCTTCATGCCCGAAGGGCTCAGCGCTACCTGGCTGATGCTGATCGACCCGGAAACGGGCAATGCTCGGCCGGTCTACATCGAGCCGGAGATCATCGTCAGCCCGATGAAGCTCCACCAGGACTAGTCCTGGATCTGACAACGCGTCACCTGCACAGTGGTGAAATAGGGAAAGTGAAACCCACCAACTCACCCGCCTCTGGCGGGCGCACGGCCCTGAAGTCCGCAAGGATTGAAGGGCCACTTTTAATTTCAATTAAATCGTATGGAAAAGAATTATGTAATTTATTATGTAATAAATTATATAATTCTTTTAAAATAATCCCCAAACCCCAGTATCCATGCGATTTTATGGGTCTGCATAGTGGTTAACCACCTAGTTAACCACTATGCGCGTCGAACGGGTTAAGCACTATCCTACCCACAATCCTGCTGTGCCGCGGCACAGCAGGATTGTGGGTGCTTTCTTTGCACCTCCCAACATTTCCAATTTACCCGCTTGCCTGTTTATCCGCCTCTGGAGGGCCTATGGCATGGCCTCTGGCGGGCAAGCGCTAGCGGTCCAACATCTCCAACGCTGAAATTGCAAAGGATATCTATCCTGCAATTTCAGTCGCCTGATCTAGCTTCAAAGAAATAACCTTGCTTGTACCATCCTCGCCCATTGTCACCCCATACAGCACATCTGCCTCTCCCATTGTTGCTCTGTTGTGAGTCACAACCATAAACTGCGTTTTTTCTGAAAACTCGTGAATCAAACTGGCAAAACGCTTTGTATTGTTCTCATCCAAAGCAGCATCTACTTCATCTAAAACCAAAAATGGTGGAGGAGAAACAGAAACCAGAGCAAAAAGTACGGCAATAGAAACCAAACTTCTCTCCCCTCCGCTAAGCATCTCCAAACCCTTTATACTTTTCCTTGGAATTGAAAGGCTAATATCAAGACCTCCAACATTCCTATCCTCTTTAGCCCCGTACGAAGCCGACTCGCTAGAGTCGTCTTGCCCTGAGCTTGTCGAAGGGTTGCTTTGTTCGGGGTTGGCTTGTTCGGGATCGCTTTGTTCCGGGTCGCCTTCGCTTACTCCTTGCTCCTTGCTACTTGCTACTTGCTCAGCCTTAACAAGGCTGAGCTTAGCGCGTCCCCCATTAAACATAGACTGAAAATAATTATTAAATTCTTCATTCACTTTTTTTAGCGCAATTTCAAATTCATCGTGCAGTTTTTTCTTCAAATCTTCAATCAGCTTTTCCAAATCTTTTGCCGCTTTTTCCAAATCTTCACTTTGCTTTTTTAAATTCTCGTATCTCTCTTCAACTTCCTTAGATTCAGATATTAAACTTGGATCTATATCCCCAATACTTGCCAGCTCGCCGCGCATTTTAAGCATTAATCTCTCTAGCTCTGAAAGTTCACCATCAGCTAATCCGCCAGCTGGCGGACTCTCCCCGCCCTCTTGCCCCGCACCGTCTGGTGCTGGGGCAAAGTCAGAAACCTGACGGCCAATATAATCAAGCTGTTCCTTCAAATCTCCAAAATGCATTTCATTGCGCTCCTTCTCCAAAGTTAGCTGATTTTGCTGCCCCTCCAGCGAAAGCAAAAGCTCTTTTGCCTTCTCCATTTTAGAGAAGGCTTCTTTGAACTCATCGTGAAATCCCCTAACGCTAGACTGCGCCTTATCCATTTCATCGCGCAATTTATAAAGCTTTTTATCAATTTCAGAAATTTCCAAAGCAAATTTTCCCTTCTTCTTCAAAAGCTCCGGGTCAATTTCTTTTTTCTCGCTCTGACCCAAAGCTCTATCAATATCATTTGAAAAAGCGTTCAGCCTCTCTTTTAGATCATCAAAATTCAATTCATTAATTTTTAAAATTAACTCCTTCAGTTTTTTTGCAACAGAAACCAGCTTAATATGATCAACGCCCCTGTTCTCTACTCTGGATAGCAAATCTATTTCTGCTTCTATTTTTGCCAAAGCTGAAGAAATCTCCATTTTCTTATCCAAAAGTTCTCGTTGCTGTTTAATCTGATCGTCAAAGCCATCATCATCATTTACCTGGGCTTCTTCCACTTTCTTTAAGTTCTGCTTCGTAAACTCCAGCTCTTTTCTCGCCTTATCAAAACGCCCTTCTAAATTTTCTTGGCTAGGTTTAAGCGCAGCTTCTTTCTCGCTAAGCTGTTTAATTCTTGCGCCAAAATAACGCTTTTCAATTTTGGCCAGCTCCTGATTTAATTCTTCGTGCCGCTGCCACTTTTTACTCTGACGTTTCAAAAGCCTAAGTCTGGGCAAAAGTTCTTCCAAAAGCGCGCTCACCTTATCTAGATTATTCCTTGTATTTGCCAGCTTGTTTTCGCTGTCTTTTCGTTTTATCTGATATTGTCTTAGCCCCAAAATCTCTTCCATCATCTCCCGCCTTTCCTTTGGACTGGCGGTAATAAACAAGTCGCTGCTTCCCTGGTTAATTATTGAAAATTTTGTTCCCAGCCTGGAGCGAGAGAACAAATCTACAAGATCACGCAGTCTTACCTCGCTTTCATTTATCCAATATTTACTTATTCCGTCTTTTGCCACTCGCCTGCTTATGACCACCTCGTTAAAATCCACCGGAAAAAATCCGCTGCTGTTATCAAAGCTCACGGTTACCTGCGCCATTGAAGAGCGTGGCTTGGAAGTTGTACCGGAAAAAATTAAATTCTCGCTCTTTTCGGCACGCAAATTTTTAGCACTGCCCTCACCCAAAATCCAGCGAAGCGCATCAATAATGTTGCTTTTCCCGCTACCATTTGGACCAACAATGCCGGTGATACCAACGGGAAACTCCATTGCCGTTTTGTTGGCAAAGGATTTAAAGCCTTGTAATTCCAGTTTCTTTAAATACATGGATTAAGAGAGGAAATAGGGCGCAGGATGTAGGGTGCAGAAAACGCTGTAAAAAGTTTCTTTTTGAACATTGAACATTGGGATTTAGGATTTGTTTCGTCCGCCAGCTGGCGGATTCGTGCTTAGGATTTCGAATTTAAGCTCTGGAAAAATTAGATTTCTTCTAATTTTTCCAGGGCTTTTCGTGCTGCTTCCACTTCAGCCTCATGCTTGCTGTGCCCTGCCCCTTCAGTGATTAAATCTTTACCGAAATAAACGCCAACCGTAAACTGCTTATCGTGATCCGGGCCTTCTTCGGAAATAACAGAATAATGCGGAGTAAGCTTTCTTTCAGCCTGCACCCTTTCCTGAAGATGGCTTTTAGCATCAATATGTAAATTGTGCGCCAAAATATTTGAAAGCTTCACCAAAATATTATCCAAGATGAAATTTTTTGCCTTTTCGTAGCCCCCATCTAAATAAATAGCACCAATTACCGCCTCCACCCCATCGGCAAGTATCGCCTCTCTGCCTCGTCCCAAATCCCTAGCCTCACCCTTACTCATTAAAAGCGCATCGTTTAACTCAATGTTGTGGCCAACTTCGGACAAACTAATAGTATTAACCATCGCCGCTCTAAGGCTTGTCATCTCCCCTTCCGGCCTATTTGGATAGCGGTTAAAAAGTTCTTCCGTAACCGCAAGCTCTAAAACTGCATCGCCCAAAAACTCCAGTCGCTCGTTGTGCGGATGCTGCCAGCTGGGGTTTTCGTTTAAATAAGAGCGGTGTGTTAATGATCTTTGTAGAAGCTCTTTTTTCTTAAACTTATACCCTATGCCTTTCTCAAAATTAGAAAAATCCATATTAATTGATAGCCGTGGAGAATTGCAAAAGTCAGAATTTCTTCTAAATTTTACCCGCCTCCCGAGGGCCTAACTCCTAAATCCTAGATCCTATCTTTATTAGTTTTTAATGTTTTTATTTTTAACTATCCCCTACATCCTGTTTACCCTGAGCTCTGTCGAAGGGCTTCCTACCCCCTCTCTTCTCTTTCGTCTCCACTATCTTCCCCTCTTTTTTAAGTTTTGTATAGACGCCGCCCAAAACCCCATTGATAAAACGGCCGGAATTTTCTCCGCCATAATTTTTTGCCAATTCAATTGCCTCGTTAATTGCTACCGGTCCCGGAACTTCATTTTTATCAGAATAAAGAAGCTCGTAAAACCCAATTCTAAGAGCATTTCTATCTACAATTGCAATGTGGCTAATTGGCCAGTCTGGAGCTGCATCTTCAATCAGTTTATTTAGTTCGTCAATATGGCTAACAACACCTTTCACAAGGCGCCAAATAAAATCCTCTTCTTCGGCCAAACCCGGGCCAAAGTTTTCAAAATTTCTCTCAACAATTTTAATCAAATCTACCTTACGTGCGTAGAAGTCCCACTCGTACAAAGATTGTAAGACTATTGATCTTGCTAATTGTCGAGATGCCATATTAAACTTTCTTTCCCTTATATTCGCCGCACACTGCACATGCATGGTGCGGACGAACAGGCGCGTTGCACTTCTTGCAGGCTGAAAGTCTCATTTTCTTTATAGCAAGATGGCTTCGTCTCTGCCCGGTGGCTGACTTTGATTGATGTTTTTTAGGAACTGCCATATCTATGGTATTTAACGATCTATTGTTAATAGTAGCAGAAAGATAGCTGAATTACACATAAAAATCAAGGAATAAAAGAGGCCGGAACAGAAAAACCATCTCTGAATCGGCCCCAAAGCGAAAGTGGTGGACGCGAGGGGCGCCCCGCGCCCACCGGCCGAAGGTAACACACCCCCGGCACCACCCCTCGTGGGTGGCAAGAGAACTAAACCATACAAAAAATAAACCCGCCTGTAAAGTTTCGCAAAAGCCAAGAGCGTAGTAAACTCTAAACACCACCATTTTTGCCTTTCTATAACCTATAACCTAACCTCTATAACCTAATGTCTTTCGTCCACCTACACACACATTCGCATTACAGTTTACTAGACGGAATGAGCAAAATTCCCGATCTTGTGGCACGCACAAAAGAGCTTGGCATGGACGCTCTTGCTGTAACCGATCACGGTAATTTATACGCGGCGATAGAGTTTTATCGCGAAGCAAAAAAGGCTGGCATCAAGCCTATCCTTGGCGTTGAGGCTTATATTGCACCCGGTGATTGCCGGGAAAAAAATGGTAATAAAGACGAACGCAACTATTACCACCTTATTCTTTTGGCCAAAAACCAAAAAGGCTGGGAAAACCTGCTTCAGCTTGTAACTGCTTCTTATCTTGAAGGCTACTACTACAAGCCAAGAATGGATAAAGAACTTTTAAGAAAACACAGCGAAGGCCTTATTGCCCTTTCCGGATGTTTGGGCGGAGAAATTCCTCAATTAATTTTGCGCCAGCAAATGGATAGTGCAAAACAAACGATGCAAGAATATGCTGAAATTTTTAAAGACAACTATTACATAGAAATTGGCCGGCACGAAGAAATCAAAGAAACAGCAATAGTAATGCCAAAGCTCATTCAAATGGCCAAAGAACTTAATCTGCCTCTGGTTGCCACAAAAGACAGCCATTATCTGTATCAAGATGACAGACCGGTGCATGATATTCTTCTCTCCATTCAAACCGGCCAAACAATGAAAGATGAAAAGCGTTTCAAGCTGGATGGCAACTATCACTTGGCCAGTCCAAGCGAAATGGCTGAAACTTTTGCAGATCTGCCCGAGTCTCTTGAAAACACGGTAAAAATTGCAGAACAGATAAATCTTGAGCTTGATTTAGATAAAATACTGCTTCCAAAATTTGAAACACCAGCCGGCATGGATTCTAAAAAATATCTGCGCCAACTTGTAGATGAAAGAACCAAAACCAGATATTCCGAAGTTACCGAAGAAGTTAAAAACAGAATTGAACACGAGCTCAAAATTATTGAGGAAATGGGCTTTCCGGATTACTTCCTGATTGTTGCCGACTTTGTTAACTGGGCAAAAGAGCGAGGCATTGTTGTCGGCCCCGGCAGAGGAAGCGCTGCCGGAAGCATAGTGTCTTACATTTTAGGAATTACCAACCTTGATCCATTGCACTACGATCTTCTTTTTGAACGATTTCTCAACCCGCACAGAATTGCCATGCCCGATATTGATATTGACATTACCGATGTTCGCCGCGACGAAGTTTATGGATATCTGGAAGAAAAATACGGCAAAGACAGAGTTGCCCATATCATCACTTTTGGAACCATGGCGGCACGCGCCGCAATTAGAGATGTTGGCCGCGCACTGGCAATTGAATATGGTTTTTGCGATTATCTGGCGAAACTGGTTCCTTTTGGAAAAAATCTGGATCAGGCGCTGAAAATGGTTCCTGAACTTTCCGATCTATATAAAAACGATGAGCGTGCCAGCCAAATTATCAACGCCGCAAAAAGGCTTGAAGGAGTAGCGCGCCATGCCTCTATCCACGCCTGCGGAATTATTATCAGCGCCGATCCGCTGGTAAAACGAGTGCCGCTTCAGTTCTCTCCACAAAAAGATGATGTTGTTGTTACCCAATTTGAAATGCATTCTGCGGAAGCTTTGGGGCTTTTAAAAATAGATCTTTTGGGACTGAAAAACCTCACCATCATTGAAGAAACTATCAATTTAATTGAAGAAGAAAGCGGAGAAAAAATTGATATAGACAAAATTCCACTGGACGACAAAAAAACTTTTGCAATGCTTCAAAATTCAGAAACCACAGGAGTTTTTCAAATGGAAAGCGGAGGGGTTCGTCGTTATCTGAAAGAACTTGTACCAACCGAGCTGGAAGACTTAATTGCCATGGTTTCCTTGTACAGACCCGGCCCAATGGAGCTAATTCCTAGCTACATTGCCAGAAAGCATGGCAAAGAACAGGTTACCTACCTTCACCCAAAACTAAAGCCAATTCTTGAAAAAACTTACGGCATTGGAATTTACCAGGAACAAATGCTTAGAATTGCCGCCGAACTTGCCGGCTATTCGCTTGCAGAAGCGGACCTTCTTAGAAAAGCCATTGGTAAAAAAATCAAAAAACTTTTAGACCAGCAACAGGAAAAGCTGGTTCAAGGAATGATTGAAAATGGGATTGAAGAGCGTACCGCAAGCGCCATTTGGGAACTCTTCCCTCCTTTCGCTCGTTACGGATTTAATCGCTCCCACGGCGCCTCCTACGCCATGATCGCTTATCAAACCGCTTGGCTAAAAGCCAACTATAAAGTTTCTTTCTTCACCGCCCTTCTAAACGCAGATAGCGGAGACACAGAGAGAATGTCCTTCCTGATGGATGAAGCCAAAAAAGTAAATATAGAAACTTTGCCTCCAGACATCAACAAAAGCTCTACCCGCTTTACCCCGGATCTTTCCGTAAAAGATCATCCCAAAATTCGCTTTGGCCTGGCGGCCATTAAAAATGTGGGCACTACCATTGTTGAAGCCCTGATTGAAGAAAGAAATCGCGGCGGTGATTTTAAAAGTTTCCCCGATTTAATTTCTCGCGTCACCCACAAAGACTTGAACAAAAAATCCATTGAAAGCCTGGCAAAAGCCGGAGCCTTTGACTCACTTGGAATCAGCCGCAACACAATTCTTTCTAACATAGACGAAATTATTGGTTTCTCAAGCCGTATTAAAAAAGACCAAAATTCCAAACAGGCCGGACTTTTTGGCGACAGTTTTGCTCCATCGGCCAGCTCGCTCAAGCTTGAAGAAGCAGAGCTTTTAGACCCGGGCCAAAAATTGGCTTGGGAAAAAGAACTTCTTGGCCTTTACGTAAGTGATCACCCGCTTAAAACTCATAAAGATAAAATTGCTTCAATTAATCCAACGAATATTTCCGAAATTAAAGCCGATAGGTCCGACCACAAAGGCTACCGCATTGCCGGACTAGTCACCAGAGTCAAAAGCATTATTACCAAAAAGAACCAGCAAATGGCCTTTGCCAAGGTTGAAGATTTAACCGACAATATTGAAGTAGTAATTTTCTCCGATCTCTACGAGAGCACAAAAGATATCTGGCAAGACGGCAACTTAGTGGCTCTAGTAGGCAAACTATCGTTTAGAAACGGTGAAATCAGCATCATAGCTGACCAAGCCAAGAAAATCGTATAAACTAAGCAATATGAAAGAATCTAAAAACCTAGAAGCAATTCGCCACTCCTTTGCCCACCTTTTGGCAGCGGCGGTTAAAGATCTTTATCCAAACGCAAAGCCAACACTGGGGCCGGCAATTGAAAACGGTTTTTATTACGACTTTGATTTTGCCAGCCCGATTAGCGAAGCTGATTTAGGGGCAATTGAAGGCAAGATGAAAGCAATTCTTAAGAGCTGGCAAAGTAAAAATGCAGATTGGTTCAAAGGCAAAACAGTGTCGGCAAAAAAAGCTAAGGATGCTTTCAAAGGAAACGAGTATAAAAAGGAATTAATTGAAGAGATTAAAAGCAGAAAGGAAAAAATTACCCTTTATAAAACCGGTGATTTTATTGATTTGTGTCGCGGTGGCCACGCAAACAAACCATTCGACCTGAAGGAAAATGCCTTCAAGCTAACATCTCTAGCCGGTGCATATTGGCGAGGAGACGAAAAAAACACCATGCTTACCCGCATTTACGGAGTTGCTTTTGAGAATAAAAAAGACTTAGACGCTCACTTGGCCATGCTTGAAGAGGCAAAGGCGCGCGACCACAGAAAACTTGGCGCAGAGCTAGATCTGTTTGTCAGTTCAGAAATTGTCGGTGCTGGACTTCCCCTCTTTACGCCAAAAGGAACAATCCTTCGCTCTGAACTGGAAGGATACACAAAAGCACTCAGACAAAAAGCCGGCTTTGAATATGTCTGGACTCCTCACATTGCAAAAGATGAGCTTTATAAAAAATCCGGCCATTGGGATAAATTTGAAGACGATATATTTCACGTTCAAAGTAAAAAAACCGACATTGGCTTTATCATCAAGCCAATGAACTGCCCTCATCACATTCAAATTTTTGCCAACACCCCAAAAAGCTATAAGGATTTACCAATACGCTACGCGGACACTTCAACAGTTTATAGAGATGAAAATACCGGCCAACTGCAAGGCCTAACCAGAGTGCGCTCTATCACCCAAGACGACAGTCACGTCTTTTGTAGAAAAGACCAAATTAAAAGTGAAGCAAAAATTTCTCAAGGAATCATCAAAGAGCTTTACAAAAATCTTGCAATTGAAATAAAGCCAACCTTGTCCACTCACGACCCAAGCCAGATGAAAAAGTATCTTGGCGACAAAAAGCTTTGGGCTTGGGCGGAAAAAGAATTACGCAGTCTCCTTGCAGAGAACGGTAAAAAAGCGGAAGAGATAAAAGGAGAAGCTGCATTCTATGGACCAAAAATTGACTATATTGGAACCGATTCAATCGGCAGAAAGCATCAACTTGCAACCATCCAGCTAGACTTTAACCAGCCGAAACGTTTCAATTTGGAATACATCAACGAAAAAGGCAAAAAAGAAGATGTATTTATGCTTCACGTAGCAGTACTTGGTTCCACCGAACGCTTTATAGGCATTCTCATTGAGCACTTTGCCGGAAAATTCCCGCTTTGGCTCTCCCCTGTTCAAGCTCGCATCTTAGCGGTATCGGACAAATTCCAAAAATACGGCCGACAAGTTTTAGATGAGCTAAAAGAAGCCGGAATCAGAGCGGAGCTTGCAGAAGCAAACGAAAGCTTGGGAAAAAGAATCCGCCAAGCCAAAAATGATCGTATCCCTTACATTCTAGTAGTTGGAGAAAACGAGCAAAGTGCAGGCACAGTTAGCCCAGAAAATTTTCGAGATGGCAAGTTGAAAGAGATGAAAGTTACTTTATTGATAAAGAAGCTGCAAAAAGAAATAAAGGAAAAGAAAATCTAAACCCGAGCACGTCATTAACGACGTCGTTAATGACGTCTTTAATGACGTGCCACAAACTAGTTAAGTTAAAAAATAAAAACGCCCTTATGGGCATTTTTAGAACAGAAATAAAAAAAAATTGAGGGTGAAGCGCGATTTGGCGCTCCACCCCCCATAACCCACACAACGCGTTTGTCTTGGGTCCGAAGACCCATACTCATGGATAACTCCTTTCCGGGCTTCTGCCCTGTTGGATATCCATTTCGTGTACTCATTATAACATATTCAAAAGATTTGTCAATACCTTTACAAATAGCTAAAAATGGGGCTTTTTATGTCCCTCCCCTATTGAAAAAGCGCTAAATTTCTGCTAAAATAGTTAGGACTGTGGGATACGTACAAAATCACTTTAGAAGCTAAAAAATGAGGTGATTTCAAAGTTACTCCGATGAAACTAAAAAGGATTTTGTTGAGGAGGAGGAACAAAGAAATCAACCATTTTTTAGCTTCCCTATGGGCGGGTGCATTTGCCAAATCTTCCGCGTTGCTCGCTTTCACCGGTTACCCAAGCCTGCTGAAAGCTTCACGCCTTGAATATTTGCCAAATTCACTCCGCTAAAGTGATTTTGTACGTAACCCACA
>JAUYME010000013.1 GCA_030699515.1 bacterium | reverse complement strand
AGATGTAAAAATTGTTGTTGGTCTTGGCAACCCCGGGCCAAAATACGAAAACACCTTTCATAATGTTGGCGCCACGGTTGCTAAGATGCTTCACGATGTTGGAAAATTTGGCTCTCTGCCCATTGAGGAGTTTATTGTTTTAGATGGATTTATGAATCAAAGTGGGTTGAATTTATATAAGTATTTAAAAAACTCTAAATACGAACTCAAAAACTGTTTGATAATTCATGACGACAGTGATCTTGAACTTGGCACTTATAAAATATCCTTTGCCAAAAGCAGTGCCGGGCAAAGGGGCGTACAAAATATCATTGATCAATTTGGCAGTAATGAATTTTGGCGACTGAGGGTTGGAATTAGAAAAGGGGATGAAGAAATCCGACAAAAAGCAGGAGATTTTGTATTAAAAAAGATGAGCAAAGAAGACAAGGCTCGCGTTGCAAAGGCGACACTTGAAGCTTGGCGTGAATTTTTTGGATTAGGAGCTTAGCTGATTCGTGCTAGTGCTACCAGCTTCTTCAGTTGAGCTACTTTGTGTTTCTGCTTCTGGATTCACATCAATGATGTTTTCCGACCTAGTCTTTTCCACTGTAATTTCCGCATTGGCGCGGATTTGAAGAGTCAGCGAAAAGTTTACTTGTTTTTCCAAGCTGTTGCTTGAGGTGATATTTGATAGCGGAAGAGAAACATTGGTGAATTCACTTTGGGCAATTAGCCTGTTTTTAAATGCGATTGCCGCTTGTTCATCCACCGCGGTTCCATTTAGAAGAACGCTTAAATTTGTTTTATCGGCAAAAACACGGCTTAGTTCAACATCGGAACCGCTAATGATCTCCACCTTTTCAATTAAGGGGGACCAATCGTTATCTTGGGAGCTGATAGTTTCAATTTGATTGATAAGATCGTTAAATTGATGAGCGCTTGCTCTTAGCTGGGGAAGCTGGTCATTAAAGCTTTGGAAATTTTCTATATTGGATAGATTTTGATCCCTTTGCGTTTGCGTTAGATAAAGATAGCTATCCAAAGCGAGGAAGAGCGCGAAAAAGAAAATGCTTACGGAAAGGAAAATTTTCCGCCAAAATGAAATGAAAATTAAAGCTCTCTCTTGAGAGTATTCGTGAGTAACGCTGGTCTTGGACAGAGACAAAGACTCTTTTTTCCTAGTGGTGATTTTTCTTAACGATGCGCCCAGGGCGGGAAACCAGGACGGAGACAATTGCGGCAAGTCGGGTAAGGTGAGGTTTTTGGTTTTTAATTTAAAGTTTTCTTCTAATAGAGAAACTATTTCAAAATTAAAAAGCGGGGATATCAACAAGGCTCTGTTTAGCCTTTCACCATGGCGGGACAGATAGAAATTGATAACGCGTTGTACTTCTTGAGCCAGGAAGGCTTTTATTTGCTCAAACTTTATTTCTTGGCCCTGTTGATGCTGGGCCAAAATATCAACCCAGGGGGTGAAGTGGCTAAAATAGAGATTTTTATTTTTTAAAATAAGCATCAATATGCCTTCGCTGTTTAGATACAAGGTCAGATACTTTGTGCCTTCATCCAGCTTTTCCCACCTACTGGCAACTAAGCGGGAAATGGATACGGCGGGGAATTCAATTGAGAAAATATGAAAACCTGAACTGCTTAATGCCGATTCGTACTCATTGACCACACTGGCCTTGGTGAAAGCGCCAAGAAGCTGGAGGCTTCCATCGGAGGGGTTTTTCTCAATTTCTTGCCAGCCATAATAAGATTCCTCAATTTCGTTTGGAGAAATCATTTGGAGATTGAGGTTTATGGCTTCTTCCATGTCTTTTTCCGGAAGGGGAGGAACAGAAAATGGCTGAGCGAATACAATTGCCGAAGATACTATAAGATGGATATCAACTTGGTCTTTTTCACTTCTTGCAATGCTGGCGTGAAGCTCTTTGAGCTTAGCAATCAGCTTGGCCTTATCCTTAATTTTCCCCTGTTCAATAATGCCGGGCTCAAGGCGAACTTCGGTTTGTTTTACTTCTTTGCTTCCGGACAGGATGAGGTATTTGATTGCAGAATGAGAAACCTCAAGAGCGCCAACATGCTGGGCGCCTAAAAAAAGCGTTGGTATTTTGTTAACTAAAGATTTCCATTTCATAGTTCTTCTTCTTGGATAGAGTCTATGCTAACCAGGCCGGTATAGGGGTCGGTGCTTAGGATAGCGACTATTTTGTGCCGTCTGGTGAGTGCTTTACCAAGAGCGGTAATTTCGTGGGTATTGCTGCCTTGGCAGGTGTCTTTGCAGATTGTGACATCTACGCTTCGGTTATCTACATCTATGCTATAGCTTGCCGAACAGGCGGCGTTTGGGCAGTCTTTATCTAAGATTACCTGAAGGATTCCGTCGTCTATGCCTGCTTGGGCGGCGGCCAGGGCTTCGTTTCCAAGACGGGTGCCGTAAATTGTATTGTTGAGATAAAAAACAAGAAATGCGCTGGCGATAGCAATTTCAATAATAATGCCGCCAAAAAGGAGCATGGCGGGAAGGGAAGCAATGCCTTTGTTAAATGCAAATTTAGTTTTGCTCTGGCTTTGCTCTCGCTTATGCAAAGAGCAAAGTCGCTGCGAGCAAGGCCAGAGCAAAACAGTCCCAGTAAAAGAATTATATAATTCTTTTGTTCCTTTTTTTGCGTTGGTTTTCTTTTCCATTATTTGTCTAGATGTCTAGCAATCTAATTGTCTAGCTATCTATTTTATGGTGACCAGCTTATTACAATTGACTCAACGGTTGGGCTTTGGGTTTTGGCGGTATTTGAGTCCAGATAAACCCTATATCGGAAGTAACGATGATTGTTGTGATTTGCTCTTACAATTTTGGCCTGTAAATCCGGTCCGGCCGGTTCATAGAAACTGGCGTCGGTTCCGTCAGGGCCAATGTAGGTCCAGGTGCTTGATGGCGAATTTGAGCTGGCAAGCTGAAATTGAACAGCGGTGCCGGAAGGCTGAGAACCTTGCCACATAATCGTGTTAAACGCCGCTCCGCCTGAAACTTCCGTGTCTAGAATGGATGAAGTTAACTGACCTTCAATGACGCTGTTGCCCCAGCTGGTTGAGACTTTATAATCTACGGTTGCGCAGCTTCCCGTGTTGGAACAGTTAAAGCTAAGCCAGCCAATAACATCATTCCAGGCCCAGCCGGAAAAATCTCCAGTATCCGGATCAATGGTTACAGCGTAATTTGATGTACCGCAAATAGATAAATCAGAACAGTTAAAACTAAGCCAGCCAATATTTTCGTTCCAAGCCCAGCCGGAAAGTATGCCGTTTCCATCGTTTGTAATTGAGTAAGAGAAGCTACAGTCTGTGCTTGGCGAAGTGGCGCAGTCAAAAGCAATTTCGTTAACAGAGCTGCTAGCGTAGCCTTGAATGATTGTGCTAGAGACAGTGACATTTTCGTAGTGACGCATATCTATCCAGCCAATCACATCATTCCAGGCCCATCTATCTACTGAATCAATATTTCCGGTAGAGCTTGAAGAGCCGCCGCTGAAATTAGAAAGATAAATTTCACTAGTGCTGGCATAATATATGTTTGTGCTGCTTGAGAATTGATTTGCCGGATCGGTGTTTGGTCCATTAAAGCCGGGGCCTGCGTCCCAATCTTCTTGTTCGGTAATTTGATTACCGCTTCTTGTAAGGTAGCGGGTCATACTTAATTCTGATGTGTCTGCATTTTGAGTCCACTGCGTGTAGGCGGTTACTTTTAGGGTGGAAGGATCTAGGGTGCCGACATCTTCAGTGATTTGATAATTGCTGTCACGCTGCACTTCTTCAACGCTGAACCAGCGCTGATAATCAACATCATCCAGACTAAGGCTTTCCTTCCCAGTGTTAACGGATAAGAAATTTCCTGATTCTGACAGATAATACTGCGTGCTTGAACCGAATGTAAGAGTGTCCAGATTGTGCCAGCTATCTTTTGTGACGATTGAGATTTGTTCCATCAGCTCCTGATTGAAGCTGGTGGCCTTTTGAGCATATTCATTTTGGGTGCTGATTCGCAGTGCTACAACAATTACTGCCACAGCCGCGCCAATAAAAAGCGAACCTATGGCGAGCGCTATCAGTACTTCTATGAGTGACTGCCCGCCCTGGGTGCGGATACGGCCACTTTGTTTTTTGTGTTTTTTGCTTGGCTTATGCATCCTTTATGGAGAAAAGGCTTATTCACTATCTATTCTACCATTTGTATTAATGGTGATAGTTCTTTGATTGCTTGAATTTGCACTAGAATTAATGACGATGGTTTCGGCTGCGTCTAATTGTCCGCTGAACTTATCAAAAGCCACATTAAGCCTTTCTCCCATTTCCGGCGTATCAAGTTCAATGCCGGAGAAAATA
>JAUYME010000012.1 GCA_030699515.1 bacterium | reverse complement strand
CCCTGGATGCTGATAGTTCTACTGGCCATGGTGCTGTTTGCTGCCCTAAACATTAGGCTACTTGCGGCAAAGCCCATGATAATGAGCACTGCTACAAAAATATTGATTAATATCCAAAAAATTTTCTTACTGTCCATATTTGTTTGTTTTTATTTTAACTTTTTAATTTTTTACTATTGCCTTTTGCCTATTCCCTAGTGCCTCTCTCCCAGCATTTTATTAAATTCATCAGGGCTTAAGCTTGCTGTTCCGGCTAAGACCCCTTCAATGCCATCTAATGAAACATAGTCTTTAACATTGCTTGAGTTTGACGATCCACCGTATATTAGAGAGAAATTATCGGTTAATTCTTTGGCGATTGCAAGTATGTAGTTAATTGTTTCTTTGATGTCTTTTGGACTTGCCCCTTTGTGACTTAGGTCTCCGGAGCTAATTGCCCAAATCGGTTCATAGGCGATGATGACTTGCTTTGACTTATCTACCTTAAAAAGAGCAGAGCCAATTTGATCTTTAAGAACCTGATTGGTCTTATCTTCATCACGCTGGATTTGGCTTTCGCCAACGCATAGAATTGGGATAAGGGCATTTTCGTGGGCGGCCTTAAGTTTTTTGGCCACCAAAACATCGCCCTCTCCCATTGCGCGGCGCTCCGAATGTCCAATTATGACGTATTGAACGCCAAATTCTTTTAGCTGGATTGGCGAAATTTCTCCCGTGTAGGGTCCGGAGTTTTCCATATGGAGATCTTGGGCGCCTAATTTGGCATTTTTGAGCTCTTTTGAAACTGCATCTAAATAGACAAAAGGCGGGCAAACTATGGCACCCTTTTTGTCTACTGCTTTTGCAAGTTCCAAAGCCTTCTTTTTGGTCTCCGGATTCATTTTCCAATTACCTACCAATAGTTTCATTTTGATAATTTGATTAAATCTACAATTTTATCTACTAATTACAAATTAGTACGAATATACTATCAAACACTAATGCACTAATTTTTCGCTAATCGCCGAATGCGCCTGATGTATTTTCTGGCTCTTATTAGGTGATTGGTGCTTCATTGGTGTATTGGTGTTTATTTAGATTATGTATATTAAACCGGTTACGAGCGCTGTTACTAAAAAGCCCGCCACTATCATTCCTAATAGTATCGTAGGCAAGGCTTTATTGAAAGGAAACTTAAAAAGAAAGGCTAAAATAGATGCGGTCCAGACTCCGGTCAGGGGCAGAGGAGCTGCCGTTAGAAGAAACAGAGCTATCAGCCCCATGGCTTCTACTTTTTTGCTGTGCTTTGATTTTGTGCGTTCAAAAACCCAATTAAGTGATTTCTCAATTGGGACAACTTTTTTTGCAATGTAGTTTGCAAAAAGCGGTAGGAACAAGAGCAGAAAGAATGCGGGAATTGCATTGCCAAGAAGCGAGAGAAGAAATGCTTTTTGTGCGGTAAAGCCAAAAACACCAATGGCAATTGGAATAGATCCCCTAAGCTCCAAGACCGGACTGGCCGCTATCAGTATTGTTATGAATTCAGACATTGCCTAGATATTAGACATTAGATTTCTAGACTATTAGACTCCAGACGAAAGCAAAAAACGAAAATGTTACCGCTCCGTTTCAACATCAGGGTTTTTAACCCTATTTTCATAATACCAAGTGAAGATATCGCGCGCGACAGGCACTGTGTTCAGACTTCCCTCTACGGCATCCTCTACAAGAATTAGAATGACAATTTCCGGATTTTTTACAGGTGCATAGCCAACGAAAAATGCATTGGTTTTTGTATTGTTTTGAACTTGAGCGGATCCGGTTTTAGCCGCGACACTGATTGGCAGATTGGCCAGCAAATGAGCAGTTCCGTAATCTTTTGTAACCGCGTGAGCCATTCCGGCTTGAACTTCAGTCAATTCAAAATCCCAGTCTGAATAATCCAGAACTTGCTCTATTTGGTGCTGGTAAATAGTTTTTTCGTTAGGATCAGTTATTTTTCTAGTCAGAGTTGGCTTATACATTTTCCCATCTGCGGCAATGGAAGCAATGAAGCGCAAAAGCTGAATTGGAGTAACGCGCAAATCTCCCTGTCCAATACTGATATTGTAGGTGTCCCCTATTCGCCAAGGCTGGCCGGTGCGTTCTTCCTTTTCTTCAGGACTTGGCAGGTTTCCTTCTGCTTCAAAAGCCAAGTCAATTCCGGTTTGCTCGCCCAGCTTAAAGTATTGCCAATATTCCCTAAGACGCTTTATGCCAAGACCAACAAGATCTTCAAATCCTCCGCCTGCAACGTAAAAATAGACGTTGGACGAACGGGCCAAAGCGCTTCTGATATTGACCCAGCCATGAGCTTTCCAGTCTAAGAATCTTGATGGGTTATCTGGATTATAGGGGTTTGGAATTTCTATGTAGCCTTTTGAGTTAACCCCAAAAACGTCGTCCACCACTTCTTCCCTAAGAGCGGCAAGGCCAACAAGGGTCTTGATGGTTGAGGCCGGGTTGTAAACTCCGGAAACGGCACGGTTGAAGAGAGGCTGTCTTGTATCGGCAAAGATTTCCGATATTTCATCGCTTCGGCTTGGGGTGACAAAAACATTATTGTCGTAATCCGGAAGACTCACTAGGGCTAAAATTTCTCCGCTTCTTGGATCCATTGCCATTGCCACTCCACCGTCACGATTTAAGTTGGCCAGATTATTTTGCATGCTTTCGTAAAACTCTCGTTGCAAGTCCGCGTCTATAGTGCTTTCCAGGGTATTCCCCGGAACTGCAGTATTTTCTATGCGCTCATCAATGATACTGCCGGAAACATCTCTATATTGGATTGAAAGCCCTTCTATTCCGGTAAGCTTATCGTTGTAAACTTTTTCAAGTCCGGTTTTGCCGACTATGTTGTTGCCCTCCTCGGCAATTCCGGTGTAGCCAATGATATGAGAGAAGATTCTTCCGTCAATATATTCTCTTCTATAGTCATTCAAGACTAAAACACCGTCCAGCTCACGCCCCTTTAGCGCAATGGCTTGCTGGGTAGAAATATTTCGTTGCACCGGAATAATGGAGCTATTGTTTAAGTTGCTTTTTTGCAGCGCTTCTTTAAGGGTAGAGATTGGCACAGATAGCGTTTTTGAAAGTTCCATAATTGTGCTTTCAAATTTTGCTTCATCTTTGAAGAGCTCGGAAAGGTTGAGAAAGACGGAAAATGTCTCGGCGTTTTTTGCTAAGATTTCTCCGTAGCGGTCGGTTATTAGTCCTCTGAATGCGGGAATGGCAATTTCTTTATTGGCGTTTCCTTCGCTTCTGGCGGAATAATGCTCGGCTTTTACTACATTTAGAAATGTTATTCGAGAAAAGACAAGCAGACCTAAAATTAAGGCAATAGAAAGGCAGAAAAGAAAAACTTTTTCTGCAATTGGGCGTTCCATATATTCAACAGAATCCTTGCCCAGCTCTGGAAGCATGTTGTTTAAATCAAAGTCTGCTGACATAGGGATAGCTGGTTAGGTTATAGGTTGTAGGTTATAGGTTGTAGAAGGCAAACACTAAACACAGTATCTCGTATCCCGCCAATGGAGGCAAGGCGAACAAGTTGCTAGCTGGTATCAAGTAGAAAAATTTAGGTTATAGGTTATAGGCTATACTTCGACTGTGCTCAGTACAAGTAGGTGATAGTAAGGCAAAGAAACAGAGCTGACAAAGGACCCACAATCCTGCTGTGCCGCGGCACAGCAGGATTGTGGGGAGTGGCATTGGTGTTGGTGGAGGTAGTGGTAGTGTAGATAGCTACTCACTTAGTTCGATCTCCTTTGAGAATTTTCTCCAGTTAGGCGTACAATTGCCAGAAAGAGTGCTGCCCCTGCAAGTTCATTAAGGCCCAGTTCCATTAAAAAAACAGTTGTTGCGATAAAGCTGGGGCTGATAATCAGGTAAAAAATGAAAGTGCATAGCAATATAGATATTGCATTGGTGGCCAGACTCGGGCTAAAAAACTTCCTTTTTAAAAACAGGGCAAAGAGTCCGGCTGCAAACAGCGCAATCAATTCTTTATTAATGCCCGGCTCTACGCTTGCAATAAGTGATATAAAGACTAAAAGCAATAGGTAGCTGCCTAGGCCTTCGATAAAAAAGCTTAGGCTAACTATGGAAACAAGTATCAGATTTATTTTTACATTGAAAATGCTCAAAAAGCCTGAGCTTTGAACTGCGACGACAGCTAGGAGAAAAATTATTAGAACTGTTTTCGAAAGCTTGTCTGACATTAATTATTTAATCTTAATAACCAAACACTTGCTGACGCTCGTCTGCGCCTTTCTGCCAGAATTTAACTAGCCCGCAGACTTTAGAAAATATACCAGACCCTTTGGGTATTGCTAATTTTCTAAAATCCGCGTTCGCTCTAAATTCTGGCATAAATAGTAAAGCCGGTGTTTAGTTATTAAGATTTAGGTATATAGAGGTAGTTTATTTCAGCCGGGTTGTAGGGGAAGCGCAGCTTAACTTCCTGGAAAAGATCGTCTCTGTCTTTTAAAACTTCATTGACAACGCCAACAGTTAAGCCTATCGGGAAGTTGGGGCTCGCAAGAGTGATTGGGTCGCCAAGCTGAATGTTTTTGCTTTTAGAAATTAGGGTAACGGTGGGGGTATGCCCGCCAATTAAAAGTCCGTCAACTTTTTCTTCTCCAATTTTTACAGGCAATTCCCAGTTGAAATCAAATATCGTTCTGATTTCCGCCCGCTTTTCATCTACTTTGTCTACTTCGCCAATGAAAATTCCCGGCTGGAAAAGCACCGCTTGCCCTTGCCTTAAGCCGCTCGCTGATCCTGCGGCAATCAGAATTTGATTTTTGTTGTTGAAGGGATAATTGGAATAGCTTCTTACCCTGATATAACTTTGTCCCTCAAATTCAAGAATAGAAGCCTGTTCTTTCAGGGCTAAAATTTGGGCCTGAAGGCTTTGGTTTTCGTTGTTTAAGGAATTGATGTTCTCTACAAGGGAAGCTCTAACAGCAAGATATTGAAAAAGCATGCGCGGAGACTGCAAGGCTCTGCCAAAACGGGTCTTGGCAGCTTGAAGCGGCATGAAAAATAGCTGGAAAATAAGAAAAATTAGCAAAACTACAGCTAAAGCTATAATTTTTCTTGAGTGTCTTTGCATATTGCCTAAGATCTAACTAAAGCTTAATGTCCTTTGGCTTAAGCGGATTGTCCAACACGTAACTGTAATTTTTTAGATCCTCAACCGCAATTCCGGTTCCTCTTGCTACGCAAGTTAGCGGATCCTCAACAATTTGAGTCTTTACATTCAGCTCTTTCTCAATAAGGTCATCAATGCCGCGAAGTAAACTGCCTCCTCCGCACATATGAATTCCCTGCCTTAAAATGTCTCCAACCAGCTCGGGAGGTGAAACTTCAATAACTTCACGCACTGCAGCGATAATTTTTTCTAAAGATTTAGCAATTGCAGCTCGTACGTGGCTATCTTTCAAAATAATTTCCTTCGGCAAACCGGTGGCCAGGTCTCTTCCTCTGATATCAATGCTAAGCTGTTCCTTTTGGGGTACTGCGGAAGCAACTTCAATTTTGATTTGCTCTGCAGTGGCTTGGCCGATTGCCAAATGAAACTCGTCCTTTACAAACTTAATAATGTCTTCGTTTAGTTTGTCGCCGGCTATTTTAATACTTTTAACTGTTACGGTTCCCCCCATAGAGATAATTGCTACCTCGGTTGTGCCTCCCCCAATATCTACAATCATGTTTGCCACCGGCTCGTGCACCGGAAGCCTTGCGCCAAGAGCCGCGGCAAGGGCTGATTCTATAATATATGCTTTAGAAACTCCCGCGCCAACAATGGCGTCTTCAACGCTTTTTCGCTCTACCTCGGTAAGTTCGTTTGGAACACCAACAACTCCGGTATGAAAAAGCGAGAAGCCCCTCTGCTTGTTTACCCTTTTTAGAAAATGCCGCATTATTTCTTGGGCCATTTCAAAATCGGAAATCACCCCGTCTACCAAAGGGCGAATTACTTTAATGTTGAGCGGGGTTCTTCCCTGCATGTTTTTGGCTTCATTGCCAACAGCCATAACACGCCCGGTTTTTTCATTTACCGCTACATAAGTAGGCTCATTTACCACAATTCCTCTGCCCGTTACATACACAAGGGTATTGGCGGTTCCCAGGTCAATTCCTACGTTTTTTCGGAAAAATCCAAAGCTTCCGTTCTTTAGTTTCATGTTGATAGGTTATAGGTTGTGAGGTTACCCTTCGACTGGGCTCAGGGCAAGTAGGTTATAGAAACGCAGAATAAAACCACTCTTTAGTGCTGGAAGCTTAGCAGAAAGCCTAGGCTTTCTGCAAGGAAGCTCTCACAACATGTGAGAGAAAAGAATTACGTAACTAATTACGTAACAAGTTACGTAATTCTTTTAAGCCATAAACTTCTCTATTAGCTCTTCCGTTGAGATTAAAGAGCTTTCACCTTCACTACGTTTTTTGTACTCAATTTTGCCGGCTTCTTCTGTTTTCGCGCTTACCACTACTCTGTGGGGAATGCCGATAAGGTCTGCGTCGGCTAGCTTTACGCCGGCGCCCAGCTCTCTGTCGTCAAAAAGCACTTCAATGCCCTTTTCGGTGAGCTCGTTGTAAAGCTCTTCTGACGCTTCGTTTTGATCAAGTGAAATTAAGTGCACTTTAAATGGAGCGATTGCGTCTGGCCAGATTAAACCGGCATCATCTGATAAAGTTTCTACAACCGTTCCCATAAGGCGGCTAATGCCGATGCCGTAAGAGCCCATTACTACGGGCTTTCTTTCCCCTTTTTCATCTTTATAAGTTAAGCCAAGAGCATCTGAAAATCTTGTACCCAATGGGAAGATGTTTCCAACTTCAATTGCTTTTTCTTCACTTAGATTTTCTTTGTTGAGGCCCAGTTTTTCCAGTGTTTCATCGCTGTAAACTTCTTTGTTTACCGCAATTGCTTTTTCTTTATCTAAATAGATTGTGTCTTCGCCGTTTTCGCACAGAGTTTGGAATTCATGAGTAAAACTATCGGTAAAATCTCCGCCGCTGGCTACGGTAATGTAGGTTTGCTCGCCAATGCCAACGCGATCAAAGATTTTTTTGTAAACTCCTTTCATATGTTCGTAAAAATCTTCGTGTTCTTTTTCGTCTTTGGCAAAAGAATAAAGATCTTTCATTAAAAATTCGCGCCCGCGAAGAATGCCGCTTTTAGCTCGCAGTTCGTTGCGAAACTTAACCTGAATTTGGTAAAGACCAAGGGGCAGGTCTTTATGGGAATCTATGTATTCTTTAAGCAAATTTGTAAGAGGCTCTTCATGGGTGAAGGCAAGGCCTAGTTTACTTTCGTTTTTTAGCTCTGTTTTAAACCAATTGTCCACGGCCTCATCGCTCCAGCGCCCGGTTTTTTCCCAAGTTTCCTTACTTTGAAGAACGGTTAGCTTGAGTTCATGCGCCCCAATGGCGTCCATCTCTTCTCTAATGATGGAGCTAATTTTGTTCATTACCCTAAGGCCCAATGGTAAAAACTCGTAAACACCGGCCATGTTTTTGTGAATGTAGCCGGCACGAATTAAAAGCTTGGCGTTCTTTGCTTCTTCGTCTTTTGGTGCTTCCTTTCTGGTTTTGGAAAATAATTTTGATTGGTGCATAGTGCGATGCTAATATACAAATTTATACGAATGATACAAATGGCTACAAATGCAGTTAGATTTTTTTATCTAGCATAGTTGCCTGTTTCGTTGTGAGCAGAAAAACAAATACCGACTATAAGCAAAGATAAATCTTTGTAGAGCACCTTCTCCATTGCTTTATTGTATTACAATTTTGCTTATTTGTAGCTATTCGTTGCATTTGCATGCATTTGTAGATTAGTATCTTAAAACAGCTGAACTACATCGCGGATTGTTATGGCTATCATAAGTAGAAGCAAAAGCACAAAACCAATACCGTTAGCGATTAGCTCTTTGTTGGCGTTTAATTTAGAGCCTTTTAGTTTTTCTAACAGGATAAAGAAAATTCGTCCGCCATCTAGGGCCGGAATTGGAAGTGCATTTAGAATGGCCAAGTTTAGAGAGATGAGGCCAACCAGCTGAAGAACATAAATAAAACCAAGACTTCCCAAGTCGTTGGCAACGCCAAAAATTCCAACCGGTCCAACCACTCCTTCTGCAATTGCTCCGGTGGTGAAAATGCCGACAAGGAGAAACCATAGCGATTTTATGATTTGAGCCATTATGTTGATGCTTACAACTAATCCTTCCCAAAGGGACTCAAAAAAGCCTAAATGTGGAAATCCGGTTTCGGTAAGAGCGGCGCCAATTGCTCCTTCGCGCGCAATTACTTCAGGATTTGTTCGTGGGCTTAGATTAAAATCTAGCTCTTCTCCATCGCGAAGAACTTTTAGGCTCAGCTGCTCTCCCTGCGATTGATTTACGTGAGCAATAAATTCTTGGGAAGAACTAAAGTTTACAAACTCATCTCCTGCCATAATGCCGGCTTGCTCTGCTGGGCTGTTTTCCAAAACTTGAGTTACAACAATAGACTCTTTGGCTCCAATCATAAAAACGGAAGAGATAATTATCCAGCCAAGCAAAAAGTTAATGGCAATCCCGGCCGCAATTACTATAAAACGCTTCCAGGCGCTTTGATGAGTGAAGCTCCTTTTTTTATCTATATTTTCTTTGCCTTCCAGATGCGCTTCGTGCTCTCCGTAAAGGCGAACAAAGCCCCCAAAGGGCAGAAGGTTAAAGCTATATGTAGTTTCGCCCTTCTTTTTGGAAAAAAGGCGGGGCGGAAAGCCAAAACCAAATTCTTCTACCTTAATTCCGTAGTGCTTTGCAGCAAAAAAGTGCCCTGCTTCGTGAAGCAGGATTAAAACTGAAATTCCTACAATTAATAGAATAGCTGCCATTAACTTAGTTTATAGGTTATAGGTTACCCTTCGACTATGCTCAGGGCAAGTAGGTGATAGAAGGCAAAGAAAAGTTAGGTTGTAGGTCATAGAAGGCAAATATTAAGCATAGTATCTAGTATTCCGCCAACAGAGGCAAGGCGAACAAGTTGCTAGCTGGTATCAAGTAGAAAAATGTAGGCTATGGGAAGTAGGATACAGGGCTAACCCAAAGACTCGAGCTCCCCACAATCCTGCTGTGCCGCGGCACAGCAGGATTGTGGGGAGTGGTATCGGCAGTGGTGGAGGTAGTGGCGGGGCTATTCGCTTAGTTCGGCTTCTTTTTTAGCTAGAGACTCTTCAATTTCTTTGTTGGCTTTGTCTATCATTTCTTGTACCTGCTTTTTTGTTCTTTCTTTTTCGTCTTCGCTTCCATCTTCTTTGACTATGGTCTTATTAGCATGATCTCGGTGAGAGCGAATTTGAATTCTGGCTTTTTCTGCAATAGAGCCGGCTAATTTTTTAAGCTCTTCTCTTCTTTCTTGGCTTAGTGGCGGCAAATTAAGGTGAATTGAATGGCCTCTAATTTGTGGGTTGAAGCCGTAGTTTCCAATTTCTAGTCCTTTGGCGGTTGGGGCTACTGCGTTAGCGTCCCAAAGGGTAATAACAATTTCCCTTGGAGGAACAATGCTAATAGAACCCAATTGTTTTATTGGAGTTTTTTGCTCGTAAACATCAACTTGAATATCTTCCACCATTCTGGGGCTGGGCCTATTGGTTCTAATGGCGGAAATTTCAGAGTTGAAGTACTCTGCAACAATTTTTAAATTATTTTCTAGTTCTTTTGTGTCCATATGCCTACTATATCAATTTATTCTTGAGGTTTGTATACCTTTTCCCAACGGGAAAGCCCTTCGTCATTATCTAAAATCCTCTCATACCCCCTCCCTTCAAGCATTTCTCTAAATAAAGCGTTCCATTTATCCTTTGAGAGTGTATCATCTCTTGTAACAGTGTGGCTTATTTCCAAGTTCAGTGCATCGGCCTTGCCTTGTAAGGCGTCAATAATTTTTTCATAAAACGCGATTCCGATACCTTTGGGCAAGGCTTTTTGTTCGTCTACTTTAAGAATCATCATTTCAGCAAGTACTTTATTTTCTTGAGACTTCGTAAGAGTGATGCGCACGTTCACGCCTGAGTCTCTCTTTTCGTTTCCGTATAAAATAACGTATAGTTGCTCTTCGCTACTTTCACGAAGCGTGACTCCGGATCCGCGATCAATCACTACTGAATATTTTTGCCCTCGAAATTCAAACTCAGCCTCTTTTCTACTTCCTTCGAAGTTTAAATCTATGCTCTCAATTGGGCTTTCTCCCCCCTCCGTTTGTTTTGGAAATTTTTCATCCATTAGTTTAGGTGCTGTATTATAGCTTCTATTTGAAGCCTCTTATTCGCGCTGTATTGGCTCATTAGTGCCCAGCGGCTTAGAAGTTGGGATATTGCTGTTGCATTTTTCTCTTTGTCCTTTGAAAGCTCTTCTAAAAGCGCTTTTACAAATAGATCAAAAGGCTTTTCGTCACTTACTAGGGCCTTTAATATTTCGCTTCTGGCTTTGTTGTTACTTGCGGAGAGAAAATTCTTGGCCTCTTTTGCCATTTCCTGCGCCTGTTCACTGTTTAAATATTCTTCCCCGCTGAAGTATATTTCTTGAAAACGGGAACGCAATGTTTCTAGTAGTGCGCCGGGATCTTTTAGGATAAGGATGATTAGAGCTCTGCTTGGCGGCTCTTCGGCAATTTTTAAAATGGCGTTTTGAGCAGTTGGCGTAAGCTTGTTGGCTTGTTTGATCAAAAGCACTCTCCTTTTTGAATTGAGCGGAGCAAGTTTTAAAAAGCTGGAACACATCCTAGACTGCTCTACCCCAAGCTTTTCTTTAGATCCGTCTAGAATTTGAAGATCTGAAAAACTTTGAGTTTCTAAATCCCAATCGTCGTGTTCT